>DATIQH010000286.1:0-11872 GCA_035471155.1 Nitrospiraceae bacterium
GTCATGCAACGGGCGCACCTTCGCTGAGGGCGCAGTGAGTTCGATGAACGCATATCCCACCAAGTACTGGCACAAATCGGATGATGGCCGTATCCAGTGCGACCTCTGTCCGCGGTTCTGCAAACTTCAGGAGGGGCAACAGGGCCTCTGCTTCGTGCGCGAACGCCGCCAGGATCAGATCGTCTTGACCACGTATGGGCGATCCAGCGGCTTCTGCGTGGACCCGATTGAGAAAAAGCCGCTGAATCATTTCCTGCCAGGCACCCCTGTCCTGTCATTTGGGACGGCAGGATGTAATCTGGCCTGCAAATTCTGCCAGAACTGGGATATGAGCAAGTCCCGCGAAATGGATACCTTGGCCGACGAAGCGTCGCCCGAGACGATCGCTAGGGCCGCCTCGGAACTCGGTTGCCGGAGCGTGGCATACACATACAATGATCCGGTTATTTTCCATGAGTACGCGATTGATGTGGCGCAAGCCTGTCGTGAACGAGGCATCAAGTCTGTCGCTGTGACGGCAGGCTATGTGTGCGAGGAACCCAGGGCCGAGTTTTACCGGCATATGGATGCTGCCAATGTGGATCTCAAATCCTTCACCGAGCGGTTCTACCACGAGGTCACCGGATCCCACCTCCAGCCGGTGCTGGAGACACTCATCTATCTTAAACACCAGACCAAGGTTTGGTTCGAGATCACGACACTCCTTATCCCAGGAGAAAACGATTCGGAGCAGGAAGTTGAGGCTTTGACGCAGTGGGTGGTCGAGCATCTGGGCCCGGATGTGCCGATCCACTTCACCGCCTTTCACCCAGATTGGAAGATGCAAGCGATCCCGCATACTCCGCCTGCCACCCTGACCATGGCCCGCGGTATCGCGATGAAGAACGGCGTCCGCTATGCCTATACCGGCAACGTCTCTGATCGGGAAGGGGGAAGCACCTACTGTCACGGCTGCGGGCAAATACTCATCGGACGAGACTGGTATGAACTGAGCGAGTGGAACGTGACGGCAGGTGGGAACTGTCGCTTCTGCGGGACAACTTGTGCCGGAGTGTTTGAGGCTGCGCCAGGCCGCTGGGGGGCCCGCCGGCGACCGGTGCTGCTCAAGCAGTTCTCATAAATGCCGATGCGGACAGTTCACCAGGCTCTCACGCGTGCCGCTTGTGAATGGTGATGTGGTTCCCGTCTGGATCCTCGATCACCGCCATCCGGCAGACTGGCGTATCGAACACCTCTGTGACGAACGGCACGGCCCGCTCCTTCATTTTGTGCACGAAGGCGTCGAGGTCCGACACCTCAAAGGCTATGATGGCTCCCTTTGCTCCGGGAGTATGCCCCATCTCTGTGGTTGTGATGGCGAAGGTCGAATCGCCGAGGTCATACTCCACCCACACATCTTGATAGTGATAGCTCGCGTGCAAGCCAAGCACGTGCTCATAAAAGGCTCGCGCCCGCTCCATATTCGAAACCGGATAGACGGTGAAGGCAATCGACGTAATCATGACAACCTCATTCTCTCTGATGTGGTCCGAACTCAGCGCAGAATCCCGCTCACGATCAGTTCCACAGCCTGTTCAGGGCTGAGGCCCCGCGCCATCAAGGTTTCAAGTTCTTTCTTATCCACGCTCCCGATCGCGGCTTCGTGCGTGACCTTCGCTTCCGGGTGGAAGACCCTCACGATGGGAATCGCGCTGGCCTTTGCCTGGCCTTGTACGATCTCCATGCAATCGACATGGCCGCGCGCGCCTTTGGCATAGGCTTCGGTAATGCCGACGATTTCCGCTTGCGCCTGGTCCTCCAGCACGACACGCGTCTTGATGAGACCGCGTGACCGCTCCCCTCGGAGCATGACCGCTTCTTTGAGCGTGATGTGGTCGGTCTTGTGCGCGAAAATCTTCGCGCTGAGTTCGGCGATGCCCTCTTCCTCCACTTCGACAAGATAGTCGATGTCGAGGTTCCCCACGGAGCCGGAGAGTAACGAGAAGTCTGAAAAATAGCGGGCGCCTTTGCCGATCTTGATCGTTGCGTGTGGCAGGACCTGCATGCCGCCATGGGGCCCGTGGTAGTGCCCTTCTGTGTAGGTCAGTGAGGCGCCTGGTCCGATTTCCATGATGGCCTGCATGCGGTGTTCCGCCGCCTTCGCGAAGGGAAAGAGACAATGGGATAGCACTCGCGCCTGTGCCCCTTCGAGTATGCGGACATCGATCTTGATCTGTTGCACCCCGGTGGGGTGAGCCAGGCCGAAACACATGTGGATCGGTTGAGCAATCTGCGCGCCCGCTTCAACAATCAGTGTTCCCACTATAGCGTCCGGTGTTTCCTCCAAGTCCACGCGAAGACCGGGAACGGTCCGATGACTGAGGATGCGGTGCCCATGCGCCACGACATGCGCAATACGCGTATCGTCGAGGATCGACGGCTCAGCTCCGACCATCGGAAGGGTGCGTCTCAGCTCGTCAAGCTCGGACATAGTTACACACTTCCCCGTCGCAACGAACGCAGGTTCGTCCGCGGAAATGATCGACGGCTTCGCGTGGACTGCCGGAGAAAATGATACGACCAGCGCAAAGCTGCGAGGCCCGATCGGCCATGAGCGCGACCTCTTCCTGGTGCGTGATCAAGAGGATTGATCCGCCGGCTGCTTTCAGGGCGCGAATGATGTCGATAATGTGATTGATCGAAAGCATGTCGATCCCTGCCGCCGGCTCATCGAGGATGGCGAGTTTTGGTTTCATGGACAAGACCGAGGCCAGTTCGATTCGATGGCGCTCTCCTCCGCTCAAGGCCTTGTCCATTCGCCGTTCCAAGTAGCGTTCAGGATCGAGGCCGACTTGTTTCAGCGCCGGTTCAGGATCGCAGTCCGGTTTGCCCAGGGTCAGGTACTCGCGAACCGTGACGCCTTCGAATCGGGCCGGTTCCTGCCACGCGAGAGTCAGGCCCAACCTGGCCCGTTCATGCATTTTCAAGGGAAGAAGGTCTGCGCCATCGAATAGAACGGTTCCCGCACTCGGGGCGTAGCTCTCGCAGCCCATGAGCACATAAGCCAACGTGGTCTTGCCGGAGCCGTTGGCTCCGAGGAGGGCGTGAATCTCCTGTGATTCGATCGCCAGATCGAGCCGGTCGAGAATCGGGTGTTGTTCGACCTCGAAGGTCAGATTGCGAATGCTGAGCAGGGAATGAGGCATTGTCACACACCAGTTCATTTCACCGGTATTGCATCAGACATACCTATGGTTGCACAGCGAAGCCTGAGCATCGATGGGCGATGGCAGATCTAGGCGTAGCGTTTTGCGGCAGGTAAGTCTTCTCACGTGGGGAATTAGGCATCATCCTGTTGAGCCCCGGGGATAATAGAAAATGACGAAGAGAGTTTCCGGCTTGAATTATCGAAGGCCTTCTAGCCTTGCAGTGATGGCATCAGCATTGCGTTAGGCTGTAACCATGAAGCGACGTGGCGCGCTCAAGATCATCCTGATCCTGGCAGGAGCCCTGATCCTGACCCAATGCAGACCGCCGACTCCCGTCGCCGCAGCCGTGGAATTTGCACCGGGAGTGGGTGCGGATGCCGATCAGCCGGTTATCAATGAACTGTTGGCAGCCTTCAATGAGGCGGAAGCGGCGGTCAAGAAGGCGGATCTCGATGTGCTCATGAAATTCTACGCCATGGGCTACAATTACCATGGCTTAAAACGACCGGATGTGCGCCGGGTATGGGAGGAAGTCTTTCTGCACTATGGGAATCTCAGTTCATCCCATGTCTTTACCGAGTTGAAACTGATCCAGGCTGACGGCGTGAGAAAAGCCTATGTGACTTGCACCGGAGGGCTCCACGGGACGGAGAAACAGACGGGAAAGGCCATCACCATTGATAGCTGGGTGCGTGAGGTGCACTACCTCGTCAAGGAGGAGGGGGCCTGGCGATTCCTCGGCAATGCGGGAGGGGCATCCCCTTCGGCTCCGGCAGCAAGCGCTCCCCACCATCCTCTCTTCTGAGATTGGCGGATGGTGCGAGAAGGGGTAACATACCCAAACACTTCATCATTCAAAGGTATCCAGATACGCGCAGAGAGCAGGGATGGGCAACCTGACCGCCACTCTTTGTTTGGCAAATAAAGGAAGACGCGATCGCCCGGGAGTTCTAACTTCCGCGCAAGCCGCAGAGCAAGGCTGACCGTCCAAAGAGGCCGGTTACGAGAAAGTTTGGAATGACGGTCACTACTTTCATTGCGTTAGGTACAGTCTCGTCCCCATGAGGGTCTTTATTCTCGGTATAGGGGCAATGGGGTCGTTGCTCGCCAAACTACTGATTCGCCAGGGTCATCAAGTATTGTGCGGCGATCGTGATCTCGTCCGTGCTCGCGCCTTTCTTGGTGAGCACTCGACCCTGGTGATTCAACGGGTCAATGCTCGAAACCTGCGCAATATTGTGAAGGCAGCGAAGGGCTGCCATCTCCTTGTAAACGCTTGTCCTGCCGTCCTCAACAAGACGATTCTGCGTGCAGCCCTCCGGATACGCGCCCACTATGTCGATACGGCATCCCACCTCACTCAGAGTCCCTTTCGGCCCGAGCAGCATCGGTTCGACCGCCTGTTCCGGGAAAAAGGTCGGCTCGCACTGATCCATGCCGGCGCCGCGCCCGGGCTCACGAACCTTTTAGCTGTGCAGGCGGCCGCCGGACTCGACACTATTGAGAGGATTCAGGTCCGGCTCTTTGAAGAGACGGCGTGCGACAACCCGGTCTCACAATGGTCTGCCGTCGACTCGTTCGACGAGGCGGTCTCGCGCCCGCGCATCTACCGAAACGGGCGATTCGAATTCGGGAAGCGCTTTGGCGAGCGCGAACTATTCCGTTTTCCCGCGCCGATCGGGCAAGTCGGTGTATTGCTGGCCGCCCAGGACGAGGTCGTCACGATTCCGCGTGTGCTTCGGGTGCGCGAGATGGATGCCAAGATTGGCGGGATCGATATGGAACGATTGCGCCGTTGGTATCGGCAAGGGAAACTGAACCGATCACGCGGATTAGTAGCGGCCCGATTTCCCGCCACGCCGCCGCCGCGCGCCATGTCGAAACTGGTGCGGCGGGGCATCTTAAGAAACGAACGTTTCGCGGCAGCGGTATTGGTCTATGGGCGTAGGCGGGCAGGTCCTTTCATGATCCGGTGGGACGCGCTGTTCCCCTCTTTCTTCGAATTGCGCCAACGCGGGCTCACCTGTTCGCCGGTTGCCTGGAGCGCCGCACACCTCACTGCTCTGTTTGTGAAGCATATGCCGACAGAACTCGATGGGGTCTATGTTCCCGAAGCCTTGCCGGTCGCGACACGCCGAAACATTCTGCGCGCAGTGCGTTCAAGCGGCATCAGCCTCACGAGAAAAGTGACGCCTCTCAAGCCCCTCAACGAGACCCACGGCAGCTAGCTCTCGATCTTCGACGGCTCGTGATGAAACGCGGCGACCTTCGGGCGAACGAGATCGGCAAAGTCTTGGTACCGTAGCTTGATCGCGCCGATGTAGGTCCCTGCTTCAAACACGATGGACTCGTCTTCCGTCAGGAGCTGATCCACATACACTTCCACGCCGTAGAGATTCCCGAACGGCGGCATCGTCCCCACTTGGCAATCGGGGAACAGATTTGCGATTTCTGCTTCCGTTGCCAACCGCACGTCGCGGGCTTCCAAGACATCCCGCAATCGTTTCAAATCTACACGCCAGTTTGAGGGGAGCACCGTCATTACAAAGTACTGATCGGCTTTGACCATGACGACTTTCGCGACAAGTTTGCCTGGTACGTCAAGCGTGTGCGCCACGTCGTGGGCCGTATAGGCCTTTGGATGGTTTGCCACTTCATAGGGAATCTTGTTCGTGTCGAGATAACTTTGAAGTCGTTTCAGTACCGGCATAGCGACCTCCCTCGCTGATAGACAGAGTACACATAGATGCCTGGTTCGTTTAACCGCTCAAATGAGCAAAGGAAATGCCAAGAATGTTTCGTGGGGACGGTCACGCAAACGGGTGAAGAATAGGGGAGTTAGTATTCAGTGTGGGAAAGGATCGAGATGCCTCGGATTTGTGCTCGTGGCATTATGGGACAATGTCTCCGAACTCGCTGCCCCGATATGCCACGAGACAGGTGTGGTGCAAAGGCTGAAGGTCGGAGTTCCGAACATTTCAGCCTTTAGACCACCTCCCCCGTCGCGCTTTTCGCGCGAGTCTCGCGCGAATAATAATGAGGAACGCACTCTCAGTCGCCTTCGCCAGGGACCGTCATGAACAATACGGGTTTGGTTGGGAGCTTGCTGCGTCAGGAGGGAGGATATTTCTGCGTGGGGGCTGTCCGATAAGAGAGAGTCATGATAGGCGTTGTGTATGATCGCAAGGTTCTCACACTGTGGCATGCGGAGAGAGATAACGTTAAATAAGCATTAGGGAAATCGACAAGCAGGCATACCTGCTCAGGTATTCAGCTGAAGTCTATACATAATCTCGCAAGGCAGTGAACCAAGCCATTCAAAACCTTCTCGGTTTCTACGACCTTTGGTTCAAGCAGAGATGAATCCTCTTTGGGCAAGAAACCCGACCCCCTCCCAAGCTTTCAGCCTATCGACCTGAGTAGTTCAGAATAGAGCTGTCGCTTTTCGGGAAAGATGAAAATTGCATTTGTAGCAAAAAGCTCCATCTCTGGAGGATTACCGAATGCGAAATTTCCTCTCCTGTCGGAGAATCACTCAGTCTTCCTGAAAATTGATTTGCCATGAGACCTGTCAGTTATCAGGAATGTGACTTGCGTATTCCGTACTAGGAGCTTCTTTATGGGGAAGTATTTCCCAATGCAACATGGCAAGGCACATGCGAAGAAGGAGGTGTTTCGATGCGCTATCGAAAACTTGTAGCCTTCGTTATGCTCCCGGCCATGGTGGCTCTGGTCACTATCGCGGCTTGCGCCCCGCGGCAGCCTACCGAAGCTCGAGACATCCCCCCTTCTGCAATGGAGGAGGCCCTCGGCTATAAGGCCCCCTTTGGGGACACTCATACAGCCCTACCTGAAATCGTTGCAGCGGGGAAAGCGCTCTACGAAGGCAAAGGGGGGTGTCATCTTTGTCACGGGATCAGCGGCAAAGGCGACGGTCCTGCTGCGCATTTGAATCCAGCCAATCCGCCAAGCGATTTTACGAGCTGCGCTTTTCAGAAAGAGCATAAGGATGGGGAATTGTTTTGGATTATCAAATACGGCAGTCCAGGCACGGGGATGCAATCACTCATCCCTGCGTTGCTGTCGGAAGAGGAAGGGTGGAAGGTTGTCGCCTATGTCCGAACATTTTGCACCACACAGTCGTAGCATCACCTTGTTTGGCAATAGCGGCTTCGAGGGGAAGAGGGTCCGTGACACCTCAAGACACCGGCATATGCTGGAGTGAAGGGAAGGAGCACAACCATGAGCATTCGCTTGAACACAAGACGTAGCCTCATCGTCTGCCTGTTTGCACTGATTGGCCTGTTCAGTTACGAAATCAGCTTCCTGGTGCCTGAGGCTCATGCCATTCCTGCCTTTGCACGGAAATACGGATTGCCGTGCAATGTCTGCCACGTGCCGGGATTTCCGAAGCTGAATGACTTCGGAAACCAATTTCGCGACCAGGGGTATCAATTCGACGCGGATGTGGACCTTCCCACTCACCCCAATATCACCATGGGCTACTGGCCCCTCTCAATGAGAACGACGGTCGGCTACCAGGCGTCCAGTGTCCGAACGGATGGCAGTGGGGTCTCGACAGGTGGGTTTGGTTTTACGGGGCTGGATATTTTAAGCTTCGGTCTCCTGCACCGCGACATCTCGTTTGGCTTGGTGTTGACCCCTGGGCTCGGAGGCGCAGGGTTCGGTACGGGAGCGTCAGACGGCGATTTGGAGGCTGCGTATGTCCGGTTAAACCGGCTCGAACGGTTTCTTGGTGTCAAAGGCGAGCCGGGAACGTATCTCATGAATTTCAAGATCGGAAAGTTTGAACTCGATGTGCCCTACAGCGAGAAACGGAGTCCCACACTCAACACACCCTTCGTGATGTATCACTATGTCGCAGGTACCCCCTACTTCGCCGGAGCTAGCGGGACATCGACCAGTAGCTACCTCAATCCCAACTCCTTCGCGATCGGTGAAAATTCACCTGGCGCAGAATTGGCCGGTATTACCAAAACGGCGATCACCGACGGAGTCTTCCGCTACAGTCTCGCGGGGCTCAGCACGAACACATTTTCAGGTCCTGTGAACGGCGGCTCCGGCACGGGAGGGCGAAACGTGAATTTCTATGGCCGCATGACGCAGTCGTTTGGGGGCTATGGCATTGTCACAGGCCAGCGCATCGGGCTGTTCGGCGCATACGGAAATGCTCCGACGATAGCGAATGCCACCTGTCCCAGCTGCCTGGCCGTTGCAGGGAGCGGCCAGCCATTCTACCGAATTGGCGCCGATGTCAGTTTCACTTACGATGGGCAATGGAATCTCTTTGGCGCGTTCGTGCACGGGAACGACAGTAAGAATCTCTTTGTGTCGCAAGGGATTGCAAACGCCCAGAATGCCTCATGGAACGGCGCCTTTGTTGAGTTAGACTGGTACCCGACTCAATTGCCGCTGCTCGGAATGCCTGGCTGGTTCTTCGCCTATCGCTATGACATCATCAGAAACGACCGGCAAGGCGATCCGACATTTGCCAAGAACTACAATAACGTGGATTCTCATACGTTTCTGGTCCGATATTACATCCACCAGTCGAATCGGACTGATATTGCACTGCATGCAGAATACAACACCTACCGCACAGTCGGCGTTGGGTCGGCAAATGCTGTGCTAGGAAACGGGACATGTGCTCCCGCATGCGGGGATCTACTGGGCCAAACAATGCTCGTCGGGTTCGACTTTGCCTATTGAAAATAAACGAGAGGAGGACATGGTTGTGCACCTCGCGACTCGCGCTTTCTGTGGAGAAACAGAATGACAGTGGGCGGGAAAGAAAAGCGAGCCTTTTCAACTCCCATGTTGATGATCGCTGTGCTGGCAGTCACCTGTAGTCTTGGGGCGCTGCCAGCCAGTCGGGTGGTCTGTGGCATGTGCGAAGAACCAGATCGATTTGTCCGGCTGCAGGTTCCCACGAAGGATCGTCATGCGGCAAACACCCAACCTTTTTCCCATCCATTCCGTTGGAGCGCTGAACAATGGAAGCCGATCCTGCGCAGTATCCATGTCCAGAAACGCGGCCAGGGAGTACTCTTTTTTCCTGCTCCGAACGGGCCGACGCTGCCTGCCTTTACTCCAGCTGAGGTGGACTATCTCAGCGAAACCCTCACGCGAGCGTTTGCCCAGGCGCAACCCTCGGAGGTGGTGGTCTTTGGGTTGACGAGTTCAAAGACGCCAGAGATGACCGAAATCACGACGGGGGCCTGGTATGTGAAAGATGCGCAGCTGCACCTGATCTTGGGGAACTATCGTGAAGCCTTTACGATGTCGAGTGTCCGTAAACTGCTATGGCAGGATCCGCTGCACATGATCGCCGGGGCCCTCTATGAATTTGTGCCTGGTCCACATCAAAGCTTGTATCGAGAAGACAGCGGACTTAAGACTTTCCTAATCCCTGAAGCCCCGCGGTTGGCCCTCACCTATCAACAGCTCTCCTTGGGCGCTCCCCCAATTGACGCTGGTCATGAGAAGGGATCGTTTCCTGCGGCTTACCCGGATCCTTCTCTCGAAGGGAAGCTGCAACGGCTTAAGCAGATTCGCGATGAAGGGTTGATTACCGACGACGAATTTTCAGCGAAGAAGAAAGCGCTCCTCGACGGGTGTTGACCAATGACATCCACAAGCCAATTGGGTTAAGAAGCCAGTGGGGTCATTGTGAGGCGGTCGGGATCATTTCCTCCGCTCGGTAATCCGCTCCTGTCGGTTCTTCGCCTCTGTCATCTCCGCTGTCGCATTTCACCACGGTCTTCCGTTGGTACCGTGGCAATATGCACCTAGATCGACCATTTCTTCCATTGAATCAATATCTTTCCGTGGCACACCTCATGCTGATTCCTTAAACGGATAGGTATGACCATGAGGCCAAGGGTTTCAGGGCGGATGCATCTGTCGATGGATGAGTGTGTTGAGACACAGTGGTCAAGAGTGAAGCGCAGGGGGATTGGAACAGGTTTCCTGGCGGTCGGCCTTGTCGTCTTTGCACTTGCTGGACTTATTGCCTGCGAGAGGGCCCCCGATCAAACGCTTGAGGCCAAGAAGGCTGTGGCCGACCGGTCAGGAGTGCTCCATCTCACCTCCCAGGAACTCGCGCGGACAGCGATCGAGGTTGCGCCGGTTGCCCGTGGGGAGTTGCGTGTAACTCGGGAATTTCCCGCCACAGTTCAAGCCAACGAAAATGAACTGGCCGAGGTGACCGCGCTCATCAGGGGCCGGGTGGTAAAGGTCCATGTGGATGTCGGTCAAGACGTGAAGAAAGATGCCTTGCTGGCCATGCTCCACAGTACGGACCTCGGCGTGGCGGAGGGGGCTTATCTAAAATCTGCCGCAAAGCTGCACGAAGCGAAACTCGCGTACGAGCGTGCCAGGGAACTGCTGGAACAAAAGGTCGTGAGTCTGGCCGAGTTCCTGCGCCGCGAGGCTGCGATGAAAACGGCACAAGCGGAAGCGCGCGAAGCGCGGAATCGTCTGGAACTGCTCGGCGTCCCTCAGCAGGAAATCGAGCGGCTGGATCGAGAGGATACGATTAAGGCCGATGTGCTCCTGCGGGCGCCGTTCGACGGCAGGGTCATCATGCGCAATATCACGAGGGGCGAGGTGGTCGAGCCGCAGCAGAAGCTCTTCACCGTCGCGGATCTTTCAGATGTATGGGTGGTCGGTAACGTGCCGGAGAAGGATGTGCAGTTCATCCGGAAGGACCAGAAGGTCAATGTGATTGTGTCCGCCTATCCCCATGCGATCATTCCGGGAACGATCACCTACATCGGGGATGTGCTTGATCCAGCCACCCGAACGATGCGCCTCCGGGTGACGGTACTGAATCCCGATCGGCTGCTGAAACCGGAAATGTTCGCCACCGTCCTCGTCTATGCGGCGGCAACTCCGGACGCGCTGACCGTGCCGCTCGCGGCAGTTCAAAACGGCTCCACCGGGAAGGTGGTGTTCATTCAGCGGGGGGCGAACGATTTCGAAGTGCGGACCGTCAAGTTAGGAAGCGAGCAGGGAGAGGTGGTGACGGTGCTGGAAGGGGTGAGCGCCGGCGAGCAGGTCGTGACCAAGGGATCGTTTGTGCTCAAGTCCGAAATGGAACGGCACAAGATCGAGCCGACGCTATGATCGCCTCTCTTCTGGAATTTTCGCTGCGGCAACGGATCCTGGTTCTCGGTCTGGCCTGTCTGTTGTCCGTTGCCGGAGTATTCGCCTTTCAGTCCATTCCGATCGATGCTTACCCCGATGTGACGAACATCCAGGTGCAGGTGCTGACCGAGGCGCCGGGTCTCTCGCCGATCGAAGTCGAGCGGTTCATCACCTATCCGCTCGAACTCCAGATGACCGGCCTGCCCGGTTTAGCGGAAATCAGATCCCTTTCCAAATTCGCCCTGTCCCAGATCACGGTTGTGTTCAACGACGACGTGGATATGTCTTTCGCCCGCCAGTTGGTGCTGGAACGGATCATGGCGGCGAAGGAGCGCTTACCAGAGGGGCTCGAACCAGTGATGGCTCCCGTCACAACGGGGCTGGGCGAAGTCTATCACTATTCTGTGGAAGGGCCGAATGCGGCGGCGACCGACCCCCAGATCGTCGAGACGGAGTTGACGGATCAGCGCACGATGCAGGACTGGGTCCTGCGCCCGCTGCTGAAGAGCGTGCCG
>DATIQH010000287.1:0-27168 GCA_035471155.1 Nitrospiraceae bacterium
TTGAGCGCAGGCTAGGACAGGACGGTGGTTTGAACAAATTCGGCCCAGCGACGGAAATAGGTCATGCCCCCAACCTGGTAGGTGTTGTTATGGTCGGAGCCTTCTATGACATAGAAGGACTTGGGTGGCTTGGCCGCCTCGAAGACCTGCCGTCCCAACTCGATGGGAATGATGTCGTCTTTGTCACCGTGAATGATCAGCTTCGGGAGCGAGAGGCGCGGAAGACGATCAATCAACGCGAAGTCTGCCCCAAGCAGCCAATGGACTGGCACCCCTCCGTAATGGAATTTGGCCACCGCGCCGATCGACGGAAATGCCGATTCGAGGATCAGTCCCGCGGCAGGCTTCTGCACGGCAAGCTCTCCTGCGACCGCTGCACCGAGTGAGCGCCCGAATATGACGATGCGCTCAGGGCGAGTCATTCTGGTTCGTGTCAGATAATCGTACGCTCCCAGCGCATCCTGGTAGAGCCCCTCTTCGGATGGCTTTCCCTGGCTGCGACCATAGCCACGGTAGTCGAAAATGAAGACGGACAATCCGATCCGGTAGAGCTCGCGCAAATTCTCCAGTCGATTGATGATGTTCCCCGCGTTGCCGTGGCACCAGAGTATGACTGGGCGGTCTGCCTGCGCCTCCACGTACCAGCCGAACAACTTCGTCCCGTCTCCGGACTGAAACCAAACATCTTCAAGCGGCACCCCACTGCGGACCTTCCAGTCCTGATCCTTCCAGGGCTCCGGGTGATAGACGAAGAATTGATCGAGGAGGCTCACGGGGAAAGAATAGCCGAACCTATCAAGAGAAGGAAGGGTGAGGCGGACGTAATATTTCGCTTGTCAGAATTCCACGATTATTCTATAAGACCTGCTTATTATTTCTTTCCTATCACCAGAACGCAGTATTGAAAGAAGGAGACCCTGATGTCGCGCAGGATTGCAACGACAGTATGTGGGCTCTATGCGATTTTAGTTCTCTCTGGCTGCTCCATTGGGATGGCTCTCAGCGGGAACAAGCAACCGAATTTCGACTACATCGCGGTCGGAGCATCTCGGAATCAAGTGGAAGCAGAATTTGGTCACCCTGCAGCCGTGAATGAATTGACTGGCGGGAAGCAGGAAGCCACCTACAAGTACGAGATGGGCAATTCGCCTAATTCAGGACGGGCATGGATGTGGGGATATGCCTGGTTAACTATTATCGGAATCTTGGGGGAGCCGATTTATTCACTGATCGAGCTTAATATGGGGCACGACGAAGAAACCAGAATTGTGTATGGGCCTGACAACAAGATTCTCGAAATTCACGGTTATACCCCGCCACCGGCATCGAAAGTCGTGATCGATGCCGAAGAATCACAAGAACGATTCATTGAGCGTCGCCGAAAATCTCAGCCAGCCCCTGAGGAACGATCGAGCTTGCCTCCCGCTCAGTAAAGGCTGGATGCTTGGTCTCTTCTAGGATTCTCGTTAGAAGTATGCGTGTACCGATAAGATGACGTCGTTATCGTAATCGCGGTGGTTGTAGTCGAGCCGGAGTGTGAGATTCTGGAGCAGCGTGACCCTCTGGCCGACGGTCCAACGGAAATCGTCGCTCTTGTCTCCCAAGGGATAGCGGAGATAGGTCCCCGACGCGAGCAGTTTCCACCTCTCCGTAAGATCTGCCAGCATGCCGACCGAACCGCCTCCGCCTATCCGGTGTCGTTCCTCGTATGCCCCGCTGTAGTTGGCTTCCACCTCGGCAAAGGCAAAGAACAATTCCCGTTTGAGCCAATGGCTTTCAACTGAGCCTCCAATCCCTCCGTTGAAATACCCGTTGCTGCAGAGCCGGCAGTTATTGTGTCGAATCGTGTTCATGCCGAGGCCGAATTTCCAGGAAGGCGCATGAAACAGACCGTCCATTGGCGAGAGTGACACCATATTGAGCAGCGTAAACCGTTCAATACGAAGCTGCGTGTCACTGAGATTCTTCTCGAAACTCGATTCTTGCCAGCTTGTCGGCGAATATCGCCTGACCGCCAGCGACAGCGCTTCGATCTGGGCATCCGGTGTGTAGCCCTTCTCGGGGTCAAGGAGATCGTGGTAGGCTGCCCGAATTCCATACTCTTCGTACAGTTGCTTATTCCGCCAGCCTACGCCAACGCTGGCTCGCGACGTCCCATGTCCCGCATCCGGACGGTCGGTGAACGGAGAAATGGCCATACTCTCAGGCCGGACTTTGAGCATGCTTCTTTCGAGCAGGAGTTCACGATTCATCTGCTGGTAGGGATTGTTAGTGAGTCCTTCGCCGGAACTCTTCAGGAGAAGGTAGTCCGACGCTATGTCCAGGACGGTGGCCTGTCGCTGCGGCGGTAAGCCGAGAAACCTCGGGTCCTTGGCGGACGATGGCGCAACGACCATGCGTCGTAGCCATTGATATTCCGTGTCAGGCAACAAGGCTTGCTTCTTCCTGACCAACGTGCCTCGTGACGGACGATACACGACGGTACTCGCCGCATCGGGCTTCTCCATGAGCCTTCGGATCGTGTCGGTGGGCATTGTATAGAGCGCAAACCGATCGGTCAGATGCAAGGAGGGATCGGCGAATTCCACCAACGAGAGGATATGGTAGGAACAGTTCTCCTTGAAAAAGAAATAATCGAAGTATGCGTTCCCCATCTCCCATGCGTGCGTCAGCAGGCGGCGGAGCTGCTCGGACGTGAAGTTGAGTTTGTACTCCCAGATATCTCGATCCTCGATATCGCCGTACTCCTGTACTTTGAGGTAGTACGGGATAGTCGAAAAATAGCCATGATAGCCGCCGAAGATTCCCTTCACGGCGTATTCAGGGCCGGTATTCTCCGGCAACTCCGCCGCATAGTTGATGGTATAGGCCAGAATTCGCGTCTGGTCTGTTTGGCCTTTCTGGTCAACACGAAGGAACGTGTGCCCGAACGTCGAAGAAGGGTTGTTCAGGAAGCCCGACGCAAAGATCAGGCTCACGCTCTCCACGTCAAAGTCGGCAAACCACCGTTCGAACCGCTCGCACGGTTGACGCGGGAGACGGTTTTCATCGAAGTGCAATCGATTCCGTAGCCACTCATACCGCGCGATGAAGGCGCATTGAGCGGATTGCTTCGAGCGCCCGACGAGAGCATCGGAAAAGAACTGTTCCAACGTTGCGTCGAGTTCCGCCTGTGGATCGGTTTTCCCTCTGGGCGACATGAAAAACCCCGGGTCGTCCTGCTCGCTGGTGTAACCGCCAAGCAAATTCTCTCGGTAATGGAGCAAGAGGTGCCACTCTCGCTCCCTGGCGAGGTCTGTCTGCAGGCTCTTGTTGATCAGTTCAGCAAGATAGGCAGTATCGGGAGGCTCACCAGCATCGACCGGTAAGACTGGAGCGAGAAGCAGGGTGCACAGCAGTAGGAAAATGTGCACGCAGCGGGTCAGAAAGACACGGGGCTTCGATTTTAACATCGAAGCCCCGTGCCGGTGATTAACGAGTCGAAACCTTGGCAAGGACTGGATGCGTGGCAATTGCGTCGTTGATCGCCTTGACCATCGCAACCGGTGAGGCTTCACCTGTCTTGACCAAGGACGTGTACCGCTCCTGAGTCATGGCAAAGAATGCGGCCTGGTGCTCTGCCGGCACACCCATCAAGGTGGCGAGTGAGGCGAGATGCTCGCCCTGGCCCTGCGCCATTTCCTGAGACAGGTTCTCAAAGTTGAGCTGAGCAAACATCGTCGTCTTCTGCTCGGCCATAACTTTTCCATCGTTCGTGCAGCCTGAGGTTCCTGAGCTGATGCCGAACGTCTGGCTCCAGAACGTCCCGTTCGTGGTGGCCATCAACACTTGGGGTCCGATGTTCTTCTGGTGTGAATAGTCGCTCCAAGCGAGCTTGCCCAACCCGCAGCCAGGGCCGGTATCAGGATTGGCCGCCATTGCGAGACCTGCGGGCAGGCCAAAGAGCACCGCGACCGACAACATGATCAGTTTCTTCGCCATAAGTCCTCCTCCTTGTAGGGTATAAGTGGAAAACGTCCCGTCTCGTGCAAGACGCAACGGTCGTGTAATAAATAGCTGAAAAAGAAACCGTTGTCGAGAAAAATTACTTATGACCGCTCCACGATACCAGCAGACAATGGATATCCCGCTATTGCTTCCTGGACTGCCTTAACGACTGAGCGCGGCGAATCTTCACTTCTCTCATCAGGCCCTCCATTCGATCACCGGCCAGTCTGCTTCCGTCTACGTATATCTCAGTACCTGGTCTCTCCCGCCAGAGCCAACAGTTGATCGGAGGTCCATTGTCTGACCACTTGGCAGTCGCGATCGAGGAGCGTGACGCTTCCATCCTGTCCCTTTTCCGCCTCCGCAAGCAGGATTCCGGTCTCATCGACCAAACGATAGCCCGTCGCGTTCGTTTCAATTGTGGCGCGCCGTTCGACGATTCCCTTCCGCTCATAGGTCACGGTCGCGCCCTGATCGCTCTCGACCATCGTCACGGTAACCCCGCCCAGCTTGACGATGCGGGTTGCTCCGCCGCCTCCCTCATCGGTGGCCTTGACGGGATTGCTCCCGCTCCAGAACTGAATGGAGTTGAAGATGAAGGCGTCGAGCAGCGCTGAGAACATGTACACCGGAATGATGATCATGCCGAAGAAAACGAACTCCTTCATCCACTTCTCGTTCACTTCGCTGCTGCCTTTGATATTGCTGTTCCAGTGATAGACATTTCTGGTCAGATTGAACGGCCCGTAACAGGCCGTTGTAAGCGTCAGGAAGCATCCCACAACTATCGCCGCGACGATCCTCTTTCTCAGCGTCTTTCCCTTCATGTCGTCTCTCCTTTTTTCTTGGGCAACTTCATCCCCGTCGAACTGTTTCGACGGGTCACATTATCGCTCAAGCGAATCAGCTTGGGTAAAACCTTTCCTCTCTGAATGGTCAGAAGCCCGATCCCGCGTGGGAGTGAAAACCGCTTAGGGCCAGCGGACCCAGGATTGAAAAGCAGCGTCGGACCATACTGTTCGATCGTCGAACAATGGCTATGGCCAAAGACACAAATGTCGGGCTGTTCTCGATCCAACCATGACTTTGCTTCCTGCGTCAGCTTCCCCTTCTCATAGAGCACGTGGCATACGGCGATCGTCTTCCCGTTCTGACGAACCACGATCTGTCGAGGAAATCCACTGTGCTCATACTCGTCGACATTACCGGAAACGGCGGTGACCGGAGCGATCTGCTCTAGCTGTTCAATCACAGATCGATCGCCGATATCCCCGGCGTGGAGAATGTGATCGACCCCTTTGAAGTGTCGCCGGATAGCTGGATCGAAGAGACCGTGGGTGTCGGCAATCACTCCAATGCGAATGGTTCTGCGCTGGTTCATGGGGCGACCGGATAGGCTCCTAGGATCCCAGCGAAGCCTGCACCTGTTTCCAGTCGAATGTAAAAGGCTCAGGCGATTTCTTCGGCAAGGCGGCGAGCTCTGCTTTTAGTCGTTCGGCTCGAGCCGCACTCATCGGATGCGTTGAAAACCATTCCAACCGGCCTTGGTCATTCTCGGAGAGCCGTTCGAAAAACGTGATCATACCGGAGGGATCGATCCTTGCCCGTTGGAGCAACTGCAATCCCGTCAGATCGGCTTCGGTCTCCTGCTCACGGCCAAACTTGAGGGTGAATAGTTCGACGCCAAGTTGCTTCATCGTCCCGATGAGGCCCTGTTGATTGCCGAACACAATGGCAGCCACCGTCATCAGCCCGAGATTTTTCACGATTCGTTCAAGCCCATGCCGCTGCAGCACGTGGTTCAACTCATGGCTCAGTACGCCCGCTACTTCTTCGCCGCTTTCTGCTTTTTTCATAAGCCCGGTGAATACCACCACATATCCGCCAGGCAGCGCGAAGGCATTAATGACATCGCTCTTTACCACGGTCACTTCGAACTTGTAGGGATTGTCCAGTATCTGGGCCGTCATACGCTGGGTCATCTCTCCTAACGCTGCGACCGCGGGCCCCTCTTTCATGACCTCTTGATGGCTAAGAAAATCCCGATAGGCTGATTCTCCCAACTTTTGTTCCCACTCCACCGGAATCCGGCTCACGGCAATTTCGACAAGTAGATCGGACCCGGACCAGAGACCCAGAACCGTGGCCAGAATCGCCCCGCCGACCAGGCCCCAGACAAGCCGGCCTCGGTGGCGCACCTGTCGCACCTGCTCCGCAGCCTGCGCAAAGGAGTGACTCAAATGATCCGGCGCCGCGTGGCGGAAAGCGCGAATCACATCAGGGTTCTTTAAATAGAGCGTCCGTTCTCCATTTTGTCCGGCCCATCTCACGACAAGCTGGTCATGGTCGAGTCCGCCCGCCGAGACGGTGAGGCTTGAAAAAGGAACGGATTCAGGCTGGCTATCGGCAGTATCAGATTCAAAAGTGACAGTGAGTCCATGCGCTTCAACATGAACAAGACAAGGCGCGCCAGCAGCGGGAAACTCGTCACCGAAACAGAGGACATTGGGGATGATAGTAGTCATCTAGGGTTGAACGGCTGCTCAAAATGGCCGTGAACGAGGCCGCAGACGAGCAGAAACCGGAGGCGTACCCTCCGGGGTACGTTGAAGATTTTCTGCGAGTCGAGAACGAAGTTGACGGCCATTTTCAGCAGCCGTTATTCGGAGACCGGAATGAACTGCCGTATCCACGCTCCAAAACTTCCTGGATTCCGGCTTTGAATGAATACGAGTCCCGGCCCTCGGAACCGGCAGACAAATCCTTCACCTGAAGTGAAGCTTGTCACCCAGCCAGAGGTGGCTTTTTCGATGTTGTAAGAGGTCGTGGAGGACCAGGCTACCAGGTGGCTATTGTCCACGATGTACTCCTGATTAGGCTTCAGCTCAATCTTGTGAATGGCTCCGAAGCTGTTCAAAACGAGCATCCCTTTCCCGCTGATATTCAGAATAAAGAAACCTTC
Source organism: Nitrospiraceae bacterium (assembly GCA_035471155.1). Classification (GTDB taxonomy): domain Bacteria; phylum Nitrospirota; class Nitrospiria; order Nitrospirales; family Nitrospiraceae; genus Palsa-1315. The sequence continues at coordinate 6,950 of DATIQH010000287.1, forward strand.
CCCGCCCAGCAGTCCGCGGCTCAGGCCTTGCATTTTGTTTTCGATGACGATTCCGTCGGTGCCAGCGAGGAAACCGTCTTTCTGCACCATGTAGTCGTTCACGCCGTCGAGTTCCAAAATGACGATTTCGCCGGGGACCGTAGGAGCGAGCAATGCTTCGCCGGGCCCTCGGCTGGCGCGCAACGTCTGGAAGAAGAATTTCTCTCCCGTCAGAAACTTCCGCGACAGGGCTCCGAGAAAGCCGCCTTCCATCTTGCTTTCAATGTCAATGGTCGGCGAGCACGCGACCATCGCGCCCGACTCGGCTTTGATGTTTTCACCAGCCGCCAATTCCACTCGCACCATCGGAAACGCGCCCGGGTATAAGATTTCGCTCCTCATAACATCATGTCCTCCATCGATTCATACTGGCGTTCACACCACCCATCCATAGGCTCTGCGGCTCGGTTCCGGTCCTTCTTCCAGATAGCTCATCCTGAGTTGCCCCAGCACGTCTTGCTGCAATTCATTTCGCTTCGCCTTGGCATCGACGCCGAATACGCGCGCCGCGTTCAGTCCGAATATATTTTCCTTCACCTGACGAGTCAGAAGCTGATAGCGATGCTGTTCGATCAATTGATCCGGAATCTGGAACCGTCGAAACGCTTCGATCTGCCATTGGGGGGAACCATACCAGATCGAGTCCGTTCCCCAGAGCACATGATCGGCGCCAAAGGCATTGATGATTTGCCCGAGCAGATGTGCGCAGATCGCCGGATGGGTCGTGACGAGTTGCGCGAAGGTCGAGCCGAGCTCCATGTAGATATTCTTGATTCCGGGCTGCGCCTGCTTCATGCGGCAGAACTCGGTGGTCCAAGGAATTTCCCCTGTCTTCGCAAACACTATATCCACCGACGAGGTGTTCTTCAGCCCTGAGTGATAGACCAGGAAATCGATGTCTGGAAAGTCTCTCGCGGCCTTGAGCAGATCCTTGGGGTGGTTGTAGTCCGGCACCGGCCCGAGGGGAAGTCCTTTGTGGATACAGACACGCTTCACATTGAGCTTGCGCGCCTGTTCCAGCATCGGATAGGCGATCCTCTCATCGTCCATCCACCAGCCACGATCGAACCCCTTGGGACAAGAGCCGGTATAACACTTCCATGCATCGACCTTGAGCGTCTGCGCCTGCATCGCCATGAAGTCCAAATCAGCTGCTCCCAGTTGGGGGGTGGCCAATCCATGTGCGAGCATTCGTTGGGACTGCGCCAGACGATTGATTTCGTCGCGGATGTGCGCCATCTCGTTCGGCGGCACCACCGCTTCTTGCGGATAGGGCCCCGGCGGGGTGCTGATGAGGCCGACGGTCGTCTCGCTGTCGAGAAACACTTCCTTCACAAAGTTTCTCCACGAAAGATCGTCGATGGTGCCTCGATCGCCTGCGAGCTTCGGGTTGAGCCCTGATTCCCGTATCCTTCGTCTAAGAGACAGCAATCCCTGTTTGGATACCGCGCCCTTTCGATTGTCTTCTGCATCAGTCGGATCGAAGTGAGCGCTCACGTAGTGTGTCTGCACATCGAAGACGAAATAGAGCGGGCCCTGCTGCTCGGCAAAGGCTGCGGTTTCAAACAGTTCGATCTCTCCAATGTCAAAGAACTTCCCAAAGATCGAGTTCATGGCCAACAGCGCGGCTGCCATCCCGCCGGTCGTTTTGAGAAAGTCTCGACGCGTGAGACCTTGCCGAGCTGAAACCCGTTCCTCAAGCGTGATGGTAAGGGCTTCAACGCGGGCTTGGTCTGCAGTCTGGCTGAAGGGGATAAATTCTTCGTTCGACACCATCTGCGTCGGAATAGCGGACTGAAATGTGGTCCCTTTCTTTGCTGAGAGAAGGTTTGGAAATGGTGATGGTGAGGCGGCCATGGTGCCTATTCTCGTGAACGGTATGCCGTGATTCTGTGGAATACAGTCGGCAGTGTCAAGCAACTGGAGTGGGCGAAGTCGTCAGACGTCTTTGACTGCGGAAGGGAAGAAGAGGGCCAGTGGACTAATTGCACCGAGATTAGGAGAGGAAACAGCTGCTCTCACACTTAAGGCAAGTGCATCTTGGGAATCGTTGCGACAACATCGCGCAGGGGATCACCTTCTTGATCTTTACCGTCTTGCCCGACACTATACATCATCCCCTTACGCTGATCGATCAGCATCGGAAGGCCGGTAAAGGGATCATAGTGGGCCTGCCCTGCCTTTGCGAGACGCGAAACCACGTTTCCATCTTGTGACCCTTGCCTGATCCAGGCTTGCAGGCTCGCCAGACGAAGACGCGCATCGGTCTCTATCGTTCGTCCAACATAGGCGTCCCACGAAGGGAGCGGTTCGATTCCAATAATATTCTCAATCGGATTCGTCACATAGTCCACCACGCTGATAGCGGGGGTTCGAATGAAGCTGGACAGCTTCGGCAAGTTGGTGTACCGCCCTTCTGCCACCGCTTTGCTCGCCGCTTCGTAATAGTCGGCATAGGCATTGGACCGCCGTTGAACAGGAAGAGGCATGGCCGCTGCCAGATCCGCATACAGTGGGCGTTCGCCGGACTTGTCGTTCTTGAGAATCCTCTTCACATCTTTCGTCGCCCACACAAGATGGCTCTGCATCGGCCATCGAAGAGAGGACTCAACTTGATCAAGAGGACGAACGATTTTACCTATTCGACCAATGAGTGGTTCGTCGAGATCCTGGCGAGTCAAGAGCCCGGACACGATTGCGGCATCGTCCTCCACTGCCGTCACCGCCAGCATCTTCACCATCAACGTCTTCGACTGCCCCAGCACAGTGCGCCAGGATCGTATATCGTTCTCAAGCCGTTCGAGACCTGTGCTGAAATCCTGCGTAAACCCTTCTGCCAGATACAAGCGATGCGCCAGGAGAATATGGGCACAGTTCGGACTCAGAATTTGCCCGTAGCCTGCATCTTCAAAGGGCATCGACAGCCACTGTCGGTAGCGCTTCAGGGCAAGTGATTCTTGTGCCGCCCATGCGCGTACCGATGCAGCCTGTGACTTCAACTGCGCCACCGGGTCAGCGCTGGCGAACCAGCCACGGACCATGCTGGAGGAGGCCTCTGTCGGCGTTCCTTTCCCTTCATCACCGAGCATGCACACGCTCGCGGCTTGAAGATCGGCTCCTTCCACTTTGCGCTCGTAACCTGCTTGGAGCGGATCCTGTTCTGCGGAAACATCGAAGCCGAGCAATAAGAAATATCCGTTTTTTGTTGAGTCGGTGAGGACTCGAGGAGGACTCGCTGTCAGGTTGTGATAGACCGGCGACAGGGGAGATTCCATCACCATCCAGGCCAATCCAACCGCCCCGATTGCGACTGCCACCAGCACAACGCAGAAGAGCGCCAACCCCACACACAACAACACAATCGATCGCGTCGTCGAAAAACAAGACCCGATAAATGAGGAAATGCCAATGCGAACCCGCGCCACTCTCGCGGCAAACCGAGGGCGCGGTCTTGGCGACGCCCTACGATCCCGCTTAGAAACATGGCTTTTCTCTCCTGTTGAGTCAAAAAGAACATCCACGGCCGATGCAGCGTCCGAGAGCAATGGTTCTGGTTTCAAGTCAGAGGATTCAACGTCAGAATCCTGCCATGCCGCGGAAGAAGGCGTGGGAGTATTCACAAAGGTGATCGATTCACTCGCCCGAACCCATTCCGGTCTCGTATCTTGCTGAAGAACGACCTCTTCCACAACAGGCGCAACCTCTTCAACGAGCGGAGCTGCCACCTCTGGTAGTGCCGACTCCCATCCGCCACTACGCGATAGCTTGGCGACAACGTCTGCCGGTTCCTTAACCGGCGGCAATGGAACCGGCAGATCGGCTGGAGATTCTCCCTTTTCCTTGTCCCATTTTCGTTTCTTTTCAGAAGGATGATGTGACTGAACCTCGACTTCCCCGGTACTCCAACGCGATACTGTATCCACGGGGGCGGAAGGCGCCGATGGCGCATCGCTCGGCGTTTCCAAGACCGGAGGAAAAGCGGCGACTTTGAACAATGTAGGAGGTATTTCAGGCTGCTCTGTGGAAACCGGTTCAGACGCGGGTGGCGCCTCCGGAATTACCGCTGACTGTGACGATTCTAAGGCAGGGGCCTCAAGAAATGGCGCCGCAGGTAGCGGTTCCATAAAATACGAGAATGAAACTGGTTCAGGTTCGCGAGCAGGCTCGACCAGCTCTGACTGGGGAGGCGCCGGAACATCCATCTTGGAGGAGTTTGGGGTGTCGCCTGGAAAAGTCGACGGCTCCCCTAGATCAGAGGGCGCTTCCGAAAGAAAAGCTACCGTTGGCGGTGGCACATCAGACCCTCGGATCTCAGGTGTTTCTGCAATCGATCCATTTACTTCATTCACGATCGAAAGATGAGCTGCCGGCAACGGCTCAGAGTCGTTGAATGAGACTGGCGGTTCTGGAGCTTGTGGAATGGCTGAGATAGCGGGTGCTGGCTCTGATTCTGGTCGAACTGATTCTACGTCCGACGCGTCCTGTGAAATCACATCTGGCTCGGAATGTACCGTGGACGAGCTCGACGGCAACGCAGCTGTGACAAATTTCAATGCGTCGTCGAAGACGTTATTCCATGAAAAAGGAGTTGTCGGCAACGAATCAGCACCGGACGGGGTCGAGACTTCGGGCTCTGGAAGTACCATAGGATTTGTTGACGGCTCCACCGAGAAGACCGACTCACTGGGCTCCGTCAGATCTTTCATAAGAACTGGACGAGGCAACTGATCTGATGCTACCTCAGGCTGATTGGGAGCGGACGGGGCAAGTACGGATTCACCACCAGATAGAGGTGCTTGTTCCGATTGAGCGAACGAAGCCTTCGGCGGAGCCGTTTCCTCAATCCTAATAGTGGAACTCTCTACCTGCTCCCAGGGCATGGGAGAAGGCAACCCTGGCGATTCGACAACTTTCCCGATATCCTTTGGGGACTCTTCTGAAGAGCTGGAAGTAAATACCTCTTCAAGCGAACGTTCGGCAACAAGATCCCCCTCCTCATCATCACGATGGCCATTCAACTGGGGCGGCGGCTCGACTACTATCGATGGCTCCATTCCCTGATCGAGTTGATCGGCCACTTGGATTGGCCCAGTAGATTCGAACGATGGGACCTCCAATTCCTGTCGGACCAAACCAGCCGGCGTCTGGTCTATCGAAACATCTGGAACGTCGAGCGATTCGATGGCGGGATTCGACGAAATGGGTGGTGGAGTCTCTTGATTCGGAAGATCCCTATCGAACTGTTCCCACGGCATCACGTCAGAAACCCTAGATTCTTCAACGGTGGCGGAGATTTCACCCTGGGGGTATGAGGCATCGACTTCAGGTGGCGTCATTCCGGAAGGAGCCGATGGATGAGATACGCGAAGCTCGCCCGTTTGTATGTCGAAGAAAGAGGAAAACTGAAGAGCCGCAGAACTTCCCGGCGCAAGCTCTCTTACCTTGGCATAGAGTTGAGACGGTTTCTTGGGATTTTCAGAGTCTGGGTCCTCAATAAGAATATCGATGGCCTTGCCTAATTCGACCACCGCAGCCATGACGTCCCCTTTTTCCTCATACACATGGGCCAAGAGTTCGAGGAATGGAACGCAACGGGGTCCGGCGACCAAGTATTCTCGTAATAAAGATTCGGCCAGCCATAAATCTTGTCGCCCGATCGCCTCATTGGCAAGAGATTCAAATGCTTGTCGAGCCGTGACAAGGCTGCCCAGTCGCAGATGCAGCGTGGCAAAGAGCCGTCGAGCTTCTGTGTTATGAGGATCGAGCGTGAGTAGATCTTTCAACGCAGCGGACGACCGGCCGTACTTGCCGGCATTCATGTGGGTGATGGCTTCTTCAAGAAGTGCGCTTTTCTTGCTGTAGCCGACCACACCCCGGCTGTGCGCCCGGGTGGAGGATTTTCTGTCAGATTTTTGAGAGGATTTCTTGTCGGTCCGCACAGTACAACCTTAGCAGATCGCTCAAAGATACGAGATGGCTTCCTTGGCCATTTTGCGTCAGATTTTGTTTCGGTTTGGTTCCCACGATCTCTCGGAAAGGCCAAACCGGACGAAGAGGTGCAATCCTAGTGCCATCATGACCTTTAGAGTGAATACAAATATGTTTGACTATTTGAGGTGTTAGGGCCAATTTCTTCTTTCTTTTCCTCGTTCCTTTTCAAAATTGAACAGGCCTGCCAAGAATCGCCGTCGAGAGGACCTTTAACAAGATCCACTACGAGAGAACTCCGAGCAAGGAGGCTCGTCCCTTTTGTGAGAGCCTACAGAGGCAGAACCGGAGTTGAATAGGCACCGGGGGCCCACACAGGATTGTCGAGGAATCAAACGGCAAGTTTTACCGTCTAATCGAGGAAGTCAGGCGCACTTCGCGATTACGGTAGCTTCTCTCATGCACAAGACACGCTAGTTGGTTGTGTCGATGATAAACCTTGTGATACCGTTCGCTATTCCCACTTCGTGCGCGATCTTATCCGAAGGATGATCGGTCTCTCCACGTGCATTGTATGAACGTCATGGATTTTTTCTCTTTCGGACGATCAAGCTGGGTCAGGCGGGCATCTCTCGTCTGTTTTTTGGCCTTGCTCAGTGGATTCCTGCTTCCTTTCAACCTGCAGGCTGAATCGGGAGGAAACGCCTCTGGACGCGTCTCTCTGGACTTCAATGATGTCGAACTCTCTGTTTTTGTTCGCTTCATCAGTGAATTAACCGGCAAGAACTTCGTCTTGGACGATGTGGTTAAAAAGGCTGGCGGAAGAATCAGCGTATACTCCCCGACCAAGGTCACACATGACCAAGCGTACAGTATGTTCGTGGCGGCACTCGAAGTCAGCCGTCTGGCTGTCATCACGAAAGGGAATGTTCATCAAATCGTGGCGATGGGGGATCTTCCCCCGGAGCGAGGGGCATTCGTCTACAAACTCAAACATGCCAATGCGACCGACCTTGCCGCCATCCTGACCAATCTCGTCGCCCGATCACAAACAGTCGCGCAGACAGCACCGGGCACACGGCCACTATTTAGGCCTTTGAGCGAATTTGAAGCGCCTGTCCAAGTCTTTGCAGACAAGGCCACGAACTCGATCATCATCAGTTCGACTAAAAGCGCCTACACCAAGTTGCAGTCCGTTATTCGGGACTTGGATACGCGCCGGAAGCAGGTCTTTGTCGAAGCCGTCATCTTAGAGGTGCAAGTCGATCGGCTGAGACAGATCGGGAGTGACCCGATTCAGGTCATCGGTGCGGGCAAGAGCGGTTCACTGCAAGGCATTGGATCACTCAACACCGCGCCAGAAAATTTGTCAACCATCGCGACGGCCATTGCGGGCGGCGCAACCGGAGGCGCAGTGACGGTGCTCAACACCGTCAACGTGCGTGCGTTCTTGCAGCTGTTGATGAGCCTCACGGACACGAATATCCTGTCGACCCCCCAAGTACTCGCCGCAGATAACCAAAAGGCCAAGATCGTCGTAGGTGAAAATCGTCCATTCCCCACCGGCCAGGCTCAGGGAATCACGGGCGGTACCCTCGTCACGATCGAGCGAAAAGATGTCGGTGTCACACTGGAAATTACCCCGCAGGTCTTGGAGAACGATCTGATACGGTTAGAAATCAAGCAGGAGATTACCGCGATCGCGGAGAATGTCGCGCAAACGATCGGGAGCGGGACGTCCAGCGTCCCGGTCGGACCCACCACGACCAAACGGTCGATGGAGACAACCACCGTCGCAAAAGATCAACAGACGCTCGTTATCGGGGGACTCGTGCGGGATGACCTCGTCATCAACGAACGGAAAGTCCCTCTCCTTGGGGATATTCCATTCTTAGGTTGGCTTTTCCGCTTCCAAAGCCGAGCGTCAATAAAGCTGAACCTGCTCGTATTTCTGACCCCAACCATAGTCACTGACGAGGTGGACGTGGTGGAGTTGAATGCCCGAAAATCAGCGGAATTGGGGACGCTGCAGCGCGAAAGCCGGATTGAGGAAGCCACGAGGCTCAAACAAGATGTCTTGGAAAAACTCGAGCGTCAGAATGGAACTCCCCTCCCAGTTCCGAATACGGTAGATCCATCCGCTCCACTCCAGCAACCTGTGCGACCTGAGTAATCTCTGACCCAGCAGGATGCTGAAAAAGTCCGCCAGCGGTGTTCTCGCCTCGAAAGCATCCTCAACGTAGCCCAGAGGCTACGCCTCCGGTGCTTTCTTCGGCTGCGGCCTTGCCGGACGGTCTTTTTGAGCAGCCTGCGCGCGGTTCTCCTGTTGTCCTAGACGTGCGGACCAGCGGGCCATTGGATTTCCACCGTGCCACAATAGATTTCTTACAGCCAGCTGAACCTGCGTCTCCCACAGGTTAAATATCCACACTCTCTCCCAAAGCAGGATTCCGTCAAAAAGACGCGACCACCTCATGACGTCAATCAGTCAATGGAGCAACTGTACAGTGTGATCGCTAGGGATATGGGGTGAGTGACGGGTTTCGAACCCGCGACCTCCGGATCCACAATCCGGCGCTCTAACCAGCTGAGCTACACCCACCATACGGAGAAAATACTTGACAGAGGATCTGTAGAGGAGGGGATCTTAACAAAGACTGAAGAATACCCGCAACTTCACCGTCGCTCGTTCAACCCCTTGCATCGAAGGCGGCCTGCATTTCCGTAAGAATGGCGGCGGCAGCAGCAGCAGGATCTGAAGCATCTCTGATGGGTCGTCCAACCACCAAATAATCAGCCCCAGCCGAAATCGCCTGGGTCGGCGTGGTCGACCTGGCATGATCATCGACACCTTTGCCGGATGGACGCACACCGGGCGTGACGATCAGAAACCGCGGACCGACTTTGGGGCGAAGGATCGCCGGCTCTTCGCCCGAGGCCACCACCCCATCACAGCCGACCTCAGACGCCAAGAGTGCGCGCGCGGAAACCAAGTCCTGGACGCTCCGTTGAATGCCCATGTCGCGGAGATCATGGGTATCAAAGTTGGTCAACACCGTCACTGCCAGTAATTTGAGTGTGGACGCTCCACGGCCTTGAACGGCTGCGGCCAGTGCTTTCCGATTTGCATGCACCGTGAGGAACTCCACGCCCATCGACGCAACCCGGGCAGTGGCCCGACGAACTGTTTCTTCGATATCGAGGAATTTGAGATCCAGAAACACTCGTTTGCCTCGTGCAATCAGGCGGTGAACCATGTCAGGTCCAGCAGCGGTATACAGTTCAAGTCCTACCTTCACAAACATGACCTGATCCTGCACGCGATCAAGAAGCCGGTCGGCTTCATCGCGTGAAGGCACGTCGAGGGCCAAGATTAAGCGATCACGGGCAATGATGGTTGGCACAGGCTTGTCCTTTTGAAAATGGTTCGACTTGACGCTTCAGAGAGCCGTGTGGTACAAGTGCGCTCTTTTCCAGAGGAGTATACTATGCCGGTTGTACATAAATCGACGATTCGTCGAGCCCGTCAAGCTGTGAAGCGGCACGCCCGCAATCGCGCAACATTGGGCGCCCTCAAGAGTCTCGTCAAGAAAGTTCAATCCGCGGTGGCTGAGAAGAAGATCGAGGATGCGAAAGCATCCCTGCGCCAAGCCACATCGGCCCTCGGTAAGGCTGTGACGAAGGGCGTGATGAAGCCAAACACGGCTTCGCGCCGGATTGCTCGCCTGACACGCCACGTCAACTCCTTGTCTGCTTCCTAATCGTTCGTACGTTCGAGATGGTTCTTGCTCTTACTGGTTGCGGCACGTCGGTGCTGCGCCCTGGTGATGGGGAATGTCCGTTGATCGGTGCGCGATTGCATAAGCGCAATAATACGTCTTCAAGAATTCGCGCAGGACGTCCACCGCTTCCACCCTTCAGCCTGGCATCGGTATCTAAAAATAAGCGAAGCGCCTCTTGCAGGTGGGCCTCAGGAAACTGGTCGAGAAAAGCCCGTACCTTGTAGGGGTCCATGCGCAAGGTCCGAGCCGCCTCCCCCTCGCGGCCTCCTTGCCGTATGACTTCCTTGACCTTCCACAGCCTCCGATATTGCCAGGCCAGCGAACCGAGGATTCTCAGCGGAGCCTCTCCTGACTCCAGATTCCTGGCCAGGATCGCTAATACCTGCCCGCGGTTTTTCGAGCCGATCGCCAACGTTAAATCAAATACGGAGGCGCCAGGCTCGGTTCCGCGCAGAGTCGCTACGTCGGCAGCAGTAACGGTCTGACCGGGCGAGACATATGAAGCCAGCTTTTCAAGCTCACGCCGGACCGAATAGAGCGAGCCTCCAGAAACTTCTTTGAGTAACTCGATAGCCTCCTCGTTGAGCCGAACCCCAACCCGCTCAGCATCCTGTTTAAGCCACGGAAGCCACTGCGCCTCTCGGAGAGGCGAACAATCGACCGTCACCACGGCTTTTGTGAGGGCTTGGGTGAACTTGAGTCGTCCGTCAAGTTTCGATGCGACAAAAATCACTGAGGTGGAGTTATTCGGCTCCTTCAGATAGGGAAGGATCGTGTCACACTCACGGGCAGGAAGTTTATCGGCCACTTTCACCACCACCACCCGCCGATCCGCGAACACGGCTACCTCCGAAGCGCAGGTGACAATCTCCGCCCCGCTCACGTCATCTCCATAGAACAGATCGCAATTGAAGTCGTTCTCGTCCTCTCCCAATAATGCAGTCTTTATGGCGCCCAAAGCCATATCGCGCAACAGATCTTCCTCGCCGACCACCGCATACAACGGCGCGATCGTTCCTTGCGCAAGCTGTGCGTTGAGTTGGGCGTGAGAGATGGTCGAGGCCATATGGATCTCTGATTTATTTAACGGTTGCGTCCGCGTTATCTGCCTCCGGGCGCGCAGACGGCTTTGCCAACTGCCCCGACTCCAACTGGAGCAAAAAGCGTGAAGCCAGGTCCTCGGCGATGAAACGGCCGGCTTGTTCTAAGGCCCGGTTCTGCAGGATGCGGTTAAACTGCAAGTCTGACGTCACATAGAACTCCGACGTGCCTTTCGACGTCTGGGCCCATACAAGACGTTGCGTTCTAGTCTCCTCCACCTTGATGACCACCACGACCTCTGTGCGGCTTTCGAGCGTAGTTGTCTGGCTGAAACTCAGCGTCGGAAGACTGACCGAGAGGATTTGACCGGACAGCACAAGGTCGGCTGCCTCAGAATCTGGAACGACCTGGGCCCCGCTGCCCGATGAAAATTCATGTCGCAGATAATTGGTGTAGCGGGTTTCTAAATTCGGTTCAAAACTCTTATTTTCCAACGTTCGGACGACCAACCGCGGTGGCGGTGACGTGGATGAAGAGGCCGGTGCCGTCCCTCCTATCGTGGGCCCAGCTCCCTCCACTCGGAATTGATAGCCACAGCCGACCAAGAGCGCGAGACAGGCAAGAGAGGCGAGACTGGCAAATGTCCAATCCCGCGAAGCACATTGTCTCAGCCCGTCTCGCTTTTCTCGCATGTCGTGCCTTTGGCGCTCGTTTAAACCACAAAGTTCATCAGTTTTTTTTCGACATAGACAATCTTCTTCGGCTCCTTGCCCTGCAACCACTCCGTGATCTGCGTACGAGCCAGCTCTTCGACCTGTTCGCGAGTGGCGTCGGCGCTCACATCGAGTTTGGCCCGCAACTTTCCATTCACCTGGATCGGAACGGTTAACCGATCGCTCACAATCATGGCCGGATCGAAAATCGGCCAGCATTGCTGAGAGGCGCTCGGCTTGTGCCCCAACACTTCCCACAGTTCTTCCGCCAGATGGGGTGCAAAAGGCGCCAGAATTAGAACAAATGGCTCAAGCAAAGCCCGTGAGCGCTGTTCGGCCTTTGTCATCTCGTTGGTGAACACCATCATCTGGGAAATCGCGGTGTTGAACCGCAGCCCTTCGATATCCTCGGTCACCTTCTTGATCGTCTGGTGGAGCAATCGCTGGTGTTCGAGGGTAGGAACCGTCCCCACTACGGTATTCGAAAGCCGGCCCTCCTCATTCACCATAAGCCGCCATACCCGTTCCAGAAATCGCGTGACCCCTTCCACACCTCTCGTACTCCAAGGCTTCACAGCCTCCAGCGGACCCATGAACATTTCATAGAGCCGTACCGCATCGGCCCCGAACTGGTCCATCATCTCATCGGGGTTCACAACGTTGCCACGGGATTTCGACATCTTCTGGTTGTCCTCCCCCAGCACAATCCCCTGATGCACCAACTTCTTGAATGGCTCGGGCGTGCTGACAACTCCGAGGTCGTACAATACCTTGTGCCAAAACCGCGCATAGAGCAAATGCAGCACGGCATGTTCGCTGCCGCCGATATAGAGATCCACCGGCATCCAGTAGCGCTCCTGTGCCGGATCGACGAGCTGACCCTGATTTTTTGGATCGATAAATCGCAAATAATACCAACAAGAGCCGGCCCACTGGGGCATCGTGTTGGTTTCACGGCGCGCGGTCGCCCCACTGATCGGGTCTGTGGTCGTCAGCCAATCGGTTAAATTTGCGAGCGGACTTTCCCCGCTCCCGGACGGCTTGAAGTTATTGGTCTCAGGCAACAGCACTGGCAACTGCTCTTCAGGAAGCGGAAGAGCCTGGCCATCGACCCACACAATTGGAAAGGGCTCGCCCCAATATCGCTGACGGGCAAAGAGCCAATCCCTCAGTTTATAATTCACGGCCTTACGACCCTTACCCTGCGATTCTAACCAGGCCGTAATTTTCGGAATGGCGTCGTCCGGTGTCAGCCCGTCGATGGTAAAGCTTCTGTCCGGAGTCGTGGAATTGATGACGGTACCCTTGTCGGTTTCGACGAAGGCCTCTTGTTCAACATGGCCGCCCGCGATCACCTCACGAATCGGCAAACTATAGGTCTTCGCAAAGACCCAATCGCGCTCGTCGTGCGCCGGCACAGCCATAATGGCCCCGGTCCCGTACCCCATCAACACATAGTCGGCAATCCAAATGGGCAGCGGCTCCTTGTTCACCGGATTGATCGCATAGCCGCCGGTGAAGACTCCGGTCTTTTCTTTTTCGAGCTCCTGTCGTTGGAGGTCGCTCTTTCTGGCCGCCGCCTCGCGATACGCAGTGACTTCGGTGCGACGATCAGCAGTCGTCACAACCGCCACGAGCGGATGCTCCGGAGCCAGCACCATATACGTCGCGCCAAACAAGGTATCGGACCTGGTCGTAAATATCCGAACCGTGCCGGAGACACCGGCCAAATCGAACTCGACTTCCGCCCCGATCGATCGGCCGATCCAATTTTTTTGCATCTCCAACGTGCTGGCCGGCCACTCGACCAGCTTCAAATCTTCGAGCAGTCGATCGGCATAGGCCGTGATCTTCAACACCCATTGGCGCATCGGCTTGCGCACCACATCGAACCCGCCGACCTCGCTCTTCCCGTCGATAATTTCCTCATTGGCCAGCACCGTCCCGAGCGAGGGACACCAATTCACCGGTACTTCCGCCACATAGGCCAGCCCTCGCTCGAACAGTTTCAAGAAGATCCACTGTGTCCAGCGATAATAATCCGGGTCGATCGTGCTGATCTCACGTTCCCAATCGTAAGACAGACCGACGCGTTTCATCTGGCGCTTGAAGGTCGCGATATTCTCGGCTGTCGTGACAATCGGATGGATTCCGGTCTTTACCGCATATTGTTCGGCAGGAAGCCCGAACGCGTCCCACCCCATCGGGTGCAGGACATTGAACCCTCTCATGCGTTTGTAACGGGACACGATGTCTGTTGCGGTATAGCCTTCAAGATGACCAACGTGGAGGCCCGATCCTGATGGGTAGGGGAACATATCGAGGCAATAGAATTTTGGCTTGGCCCGGTCGTCAGCGACGCGGAAGGTCCGATGCTGCTCCCAGTAGGCCTGCCACTTCACTTCGAGCGCGTGATGATCGTAGGTCTTGCTCATGCCGGTACTGCACCCCTCTCGTATCTGGAAAGAGGATGGACTCTAACATAGCCCCGTGGGAGCAACAAGAATCGACGATGGAGGGGTTCAATATGAGACAGGAGCACATCACGCAGGATGCCCGTTGAGAAGTGGGGAAAAACCGGTGATCGAGACGAACTGACTGAGCGGAGCGGGCGGCAGTTGCGAACTCGACTTGGCGCTATGAATCAGATGGGCGACGCCGAATTGTTGTGCTGCGATCAGGCAGCCCTCATCGTCATCCATGTAGAGAGACCTTGCCGGGTCGAATCCTAGTAATCGCTGACAATGGGGCCAATATTCCGGGCGCATTTTTAGATACCCCACTTCAAACGCGTTTACGATTCGATCGACATGCTGATCGAGCCCGGTCTTGGCGACTTTCACCGACACACCCGCCTCGTGTGCATTTGTGACAATCGTCACACGCTTTCCGATCTGGTGAAGGTAGCGCAAGAAATCTTCCGCTCCCGGCAGGAACCCGATCATGTAATCCAACTCACGATGCAATGCCACCACATCGATTCCCACCCGTTTGGTCCAGTAACGCAGGTCGGTCCAGGCCAACTCACCTTCAACTGAGCGATACATGGCCATCAATGTGTCGCGCGAGTCCTCGAAGGTGAGACGGTGAAGCGCCGCATAACGACGCGGCAACTCTTCCTCGAAAAAGAAATTGTCGAAATGGCGATCCAGCAGCGTCCCGTCCATATCGAGCAGGACATCGTCGATCTCGCCCCAATTGAGGAAGTGCTGAGAACTGCGCGCTGAGTGCTGAGTCATTGGCAAAGTATATCGAAGGCCAGCCGAGAAGACGAGCTGGTTGTGTTTGCCAAAATTCTTATGTTACGGTCAAGACACTATTCCTCATGCCACGCACCAAGAAAATTCCCGCACAGATAGAGCCACTACCGCCAGCCACAACAGCTGGCCCGCCGATTGTGGCCATTATCGGTCGTCCCAACGTCGGCAAATCGACGCTCTTTAATCGTATGCTCGGCAAACGAACGGCCATCGTGGACGACGTTCCAGGCGTCACCCGCGACCGTAATTACGCCGACGCCACCTATCGAAATCGACCGTTCCGCCTGGTGGATACGGGGGGCCTGGACCCATCGGCCTCGGAAGGCATGCTGGCCCTCATCAAACGGCAATCGGAGCTCGCCATTGCCGAGGCGGACATCTTGGTTCTGCTTATGGATGGTCGAACCGGACTGACGACCCCGGATCAGGAAGTGGTTCGTCTCTTGCGCGGAACGCCGAAACCGTTGTTTGTCGCAGTGAACAAGATCGACACGCCCAAGGTCGAACCATTCGTGGCGGATTTCTATCAGTTGGGTACCGAGACGCTCTACCCTATCTCTGCGGAACACGGCATCGGCGTCTCCGAACTCCTGGATGCAATCTATCCACTCCTCCCGGCTCCCGATGAGAACCCTGAACAGACGACGATGCCCCGCATTGCCGTCGTGGGACGGCCGAATGTCGGCAAATCCACGCTGGTGAATGCCGTGCTCGGGGAAGACCGAGTGGTAGTCAGCGACGTGCCGGGAACCACCAGAGACTCGATCGATTCGATCGCCACCCGTCAAGGACAGCGGTATCTTTTTACCGATACGGCCGGAATTCGCCGGCGGGGAAAGATTGATCGGGGAATCGAAGGCTACAGCGTGGTCCGATCGCACTTAGCCATCGGCCGTTCCGACCTCGGGATTTTGTTACTCGATGCCACGGAAGGCGTGACTGAGCAGGACACCAAGATCGCCGGGATCATCCTTAAGCAAGGGCGGGCCTGCTTCCTCCTGGTCAATAAATGGGACCTCCGGGAGGGCGATAGCCAGGCCCGGCAGGAGGTCGAACTGGAGCTTCGGCGGCGCTTTCCCTTTCTGACCTGGGCGCCGGTCCTCTTCGCTTCCGCAGCCCATCCCGATTCGCTTGGCCAGCTCTTTCCTACTATTGATCGGGTGTTCACAGCTTTTTCAAAACGGATCCCGACCGGAGCGTTAAACAAATTCCTCCAGGAAATCCTCGCTACCCATCCCCTTCCGGTGCGAAAAGGCAAACCGACGAAGATCACCAAGTCGGCCTTCATGACCCAGGTCGCGACACAACCACCAGTCTTTGCGTTGTTTGTCGGCCATCCCGACAATATCACGCCCGCCTATCTCCGTTTTCTCGAAAACCAACTCCGCAAGGAATATGGATTCGAGGGAACCCCGATTCGTATGCTGGTCCGCAAAAAATAGCTTGTTCAACTTCCGCCACGACAACACCATCTTTGTACGCATTCTCGTTTGCAGCGTCACGTTATCGTCGGTATACGCGGGATAATCGCGCTTCCTATATTTATCGCTTCGGTGCAACTCTTGCACAGTCCCAAACCCATTTCCCCGAAAGGATCCTGTGCCACAATCATCCCCGCAAAACCAAGCCAGCTTCTCTCAGAATGCTGCTTCCGCAACAGAGGGAACGGCCACTCATGAAGCATGTGCAATCCCACAACCACTCCTCTGTTCTCCCGACTCCGGCATGATTGTGTTTTCCTCATCCGCCCGCATTCTGCATATGAATGGAGCCGCCCGCACACTCATGGCATTGTTCGGCACATCCCATGAACGCTGGCCGCAGATGAGACCGGAATCCATGCCGTCCATCCTCACAGATTTCTGTTATGACGTGCTGGCACAACTCCGACGCCGAATCGAGGCGCAGGACTGGGCACAATTTGAGATGCGCCACATCTGCCACATGGTCACACCGCCCCTCCTGCTCACAGGGTTCGGAGTGTCTCATTCAGCCGGCCGCGAGATCCGAGTCATTCTGACTCTCACGCCACTGCCTTCCGCTTCTGGCACATTCGCAAATTCGAGGCTCCACCACATACCGGACAATGTACGAATTCCCGCCAGTCACGCGACTTCATAGAAACATCACTCTTTGAGTCGCTGTTGTTGCGGCTTTCACCTTGACTCCCCCGCAGGCATCATGATATTCGCTCAATCTGATGATGCATTTCGCACATAGAAAGACTCATCACCCTGCGGCTCGCAACAACCCACTGGCCGGCGGGGTGGACTATTCATTTTTTCGTCGCAGGTCGCAGCGATGTGGGATCGAGACCCTCTGTGCCGGAGTGATCGTTCTCGCCCTCCTCGGCCCCGTCCGTGCTGAGGAGCCACCTGTGTCGCCAGAAACGGGCTCGCCCCCAGCCGTTGAAACCTCTGCTCCAACCCCTGCCGCCGTTGACCCAGTCACGATTGATCCCTTCATCAGGCTCCGGGGCTCCGTGTGGCGAACCAAGGCCGGGATCGTCTTTCTCAAGACTCCGATTGGCCTGCTGACTCTCAGCTCCAAAACAACGCTGAAAGACCTCAAGGCCTCACAGGAGGTACGATTTTGGGTGCATGAGCGTCATGTCGTCATCGAAATCCGAAAGCGAGAGGACGAATCGCTGGTTCATCGCTATCTCAGCGGACCAATGACGTCCGGAAACGATCAGCCTAGAACGTTGCACTGGTGGGGGCCTGACGGAGACCAGACTACCCCTGTCGGCACACAAGAAGAACGCCTCACCAACTATCGAGAGGGCGATCCGCTGACCGTCGAAGTCGATGAAACCAATACCATCAGTGGGGTGCATGATTTACAGTATGACCTGCAGATCAGCCAATCCCCGCCAGTCGGCGCTAAGGTGCAGCTCCTCCTGTCGGGAACGGTATCTAAGCTCAAGTCCAACTTCGTCTTTGTCCGCACCCCCATCGGCCTCGTCATGCTCAATTCGAAGATCGGGGTCCCCCATGTGAAGGTGGGACAACCGTTAACGTTGCACATCGACGATGAGCATGTGACCATCACACTTCCAGACACTGAGGCAGCAACACCTCGACGCAGTACATCGAACATCCGCTAACCCCAAGCACTGACCTAGAGAGATCTGACCAAGTACCTGCGTGTTTGCTTGACAGTCCTCAGCCAAGCCCCTAGACTTCGCCCCACATGCGCGCCACTGCCCCCAAAACGCCGCCCCGACGCCCTGCCGTGCAAGAGCCTGACAAGTTTGATAGGCTGTATCGAGACCATGTCGATCTGATTTATCGGTACGCCTACCGGCTGTGCGGCGAAACAGAGTCGGCAAAGGATCTCGTCCAAGAAACCTTTCTCAATGCGTACCAAGGACTCAAAGATTTTCGAGGCGAGTCACAGATCTCCACTTGGCTGTACACGATCGCCTCACGAGCCTGCATACGGATGCGGCGCAAGCGCAAAGGGCAGCCGGAGCACGAGCTGTCGATCGAGGAGTTCGTCCCCACCTCCGAGGGAGAGTTTCGCCTCCAGATCCCAATGGACGGACTCAGTCCCGAAGAGGCGCTGCAGAACAAGGAACTCCGGAAGGCGCTCGACCAGGCGATCGAGAAACTGCCTCAAAAATATCGGATGGCCCTGGTGCTCCGCGATATGGAAGGGCTGAGCGCCAAAGAGGTAGGGATCGTTATGGGCTTGAATGAGCGCGCCGTAAAATCGAGACTGCACCGAGCGCGTTTGTTTGTGCGGCGCGAACTGAGCGCCCGCGGCATCACCCATTACGATGACCACCGGTCAGGAGACGGGCATTCATGACCAAGAAAAAGACATCGGCGACGAAGAAACGGCTCAGGCCCAGGCCATCGACTCCCCGCCATACGCATGGCGAAGGCCATTGCTTGGATCTTCTCCGGCAGTTATCGGCCTATATCGATGATGAACTCCCTTCCGACATTTGCCTGGAGATACGACATCATCTGGGAGCCTGCCCGAACTGCGAAGTCTTCATCGCCTCCCTCCAGCATACCGTCACGCTCTGCCGCCATCGTCCAACCCCACAGTTGACGCCGGTCGATCGGATGAACATGCGCCGCGCAATCCTCACTGCGGCTAATGCGCGGTGAAAGGAGCGATCGAGCTCATAGGTCTGGTTTGGATGCTGGCCATTCCGACCGCTGCGCTCCCAGCCGAGGCCGAGGTGGAGTCTGTCACCGTGGAGATCCGCTCGCGGGTGTTCATTCCGCAACAGATCCACTTACACCATAGTCGCAAGACCCTGCTCCGGTTCCGCAACCACGATACAGAACTCCATACCGTAGTAGCCAAGGAGCTCTTCTTCGGTGTCGACTTCGACTTGAGCGGTAACGGGGCCCCGGAATACGGTCCAGATGGACTCAAGAAGGTGATCATCCCGCCTGATGGCCTGATTGAATTTCAGTTTACGCCGGCACGTGCCGGAACCTTCTCCTACCTGTGCGACATGCCGGGTCATAACATGCAGGCCATGATCGTGATCGAATAGCCATCCCGCATTATTCATAACCGTCGCGAATGGTGGAATGGTGCGAGACAAGCGCGAGGAGCGCGACTTGCGTGACGTGTGAGCCCCATCCCTACCTATCGCGCTTCTCTCGCCTTTCTTGCCCGTCTCGCTTGAGTCAGACATCCGCGATCGCAGCACGGCGTGCTGAGTATTGCGGGCTGGCCTATTCCAGGTCATCAAGGCAGCGTGGTACAGTACCGCTTTCTTCTCGTCATTTTAGTAGGAGCCTGTCCGACATGACGTGCTTGCATACCTTCCAACGTGACTGGTTCAGCATCCTGTTCCTCGCCGGAATTCTGTCGATGGTTACTGCAACGACCCTGATCGACACGTCATCGGCATCAGCCGCTACCAAGAAGTCGAAGCAAGTCGTCACCTCTGCTGAGGCGACAGTTCGTCGTTACGCCGAAGCGATAGGCGCAGGAAATACGGTTGGTGTCGGTCAGCTCGACTTCGCCTGCCAATATCCCCTTGTCGCTGCAACTCCACATGGCATCAAGACCTATCCGGCCGCCTCCGACCTCGTCTACGACTCCTGCTGGAAACATCTACGGGAAGCCCATGCTCCCACCCTCATCAGAACCGATGTCGGCATGGAAGTCTTGTGGCCCAGTAATGGAGACCTCGTCTTTTTCAGTGAAGACCTGGCTCGCTATCCTGCCTCAGCCTTTGTAACCGACTCGCTGGGTCTCACGCCGCCGGGAACTGGATTCCGCACTCGTATGATCGGCAGCACGCCGCTCCCTTCAGCCTCGTTCCGCCTTCGACCGAATGGCCCGACCGTGGCGGTGCCGACGACCTTGGTGAAACTGTCCATCGGTTATCAGGATCCCCTGACCGCTCCATTGACCTACGCAGCCGGTTCAGTCAAGTGGACCACGTCGATTAAGCGGACCAGACGCGCACTGAAAGAAGT
>DATIQH010000288.1:0-2872 GCA_035471155.1 Nitrospiraceae bacterium
AATGCGACCGAGTCGGGCCCGCCCGACACCGCCACGAGCAGGTGTTGACCAGGAACGAACAACTGCTGCTGACGCGCTGTTCGAATAAGTTGAGCCAACAGCGCCGGTCGCGCGGCGGACTTGGACTCCGGCTTCACGATTGTCGTCTCAGCAGCCATGTTCCTGAACTCCCTGCGGAATGCGCTGTAAACTGATGCGTGCCTGCTCCACGTCATGCGCAATTTGCTTCGATAGCTCATCGGCAGATGCAAAGGTGTGATCGCCGCGCACCCGCGCCACAAATTGCACCATAATCTCCTGGCCATACAGATCGATGGTCTGATCCAACAGATTGACTTCGATCAACCGCTCGCCCTCTCCAAAGGTCGGCCGAGTTCCAATATAGGCGATCGCATCGAAGAACTGCCCACCGTGGACAGCCCTCGCAGCATACACTCCATCCGGGGGCATGACACGATCGGCCGGGACATGCAGATTGGCTGTCGGCCAACCCATCACTTGCCCCTGCTGCATCCCATGCACCACGGTACCTCGAATCCCATAGACACGCCCAAGCAGGACAGCAGCCCGCTCCATCTTCCCTTCCTGAATGAGCCGGCGAATCCTGCTGGAGCTTACCACGCCCCCTTCAATTACCACGGGAGTCACGGGATGCACGCGAAATCCGTACTGCACCCCGAACCGCACAAGGTCGTCGATACGACCTGCCCGCCCCTTTCCAAACGCAAAATGATCGCCCACGTACAGATCGGACAGGGTGAGAGACTTATGAAGGATATCTTCGGCAAATTGATCCGGGCTCATCGCCGCAAAGGCAGGGGTAAACTCCAAGAAGACCACTTCGTCGATCCCTGCGGCTTCGAAGTAGGCAAGTTTTTCCTCCGCGGTGGTGAGAAATCTAAGATCGACATGAGGCGCGAGGATCTTTACCGGATGCGGTTCGAAGGTCAATACAAGCGCCGTTCCATGCGCCGCTCTGGCCGTTTCGACCACCGTCTGCAACAGCGCGCGATGGCCCAGATGGTGTCCGTCGAAATTGCCGATCGTGGCGACTGGACAGGCACGTGTGCACTCGCCGGATAACCCGCGCGTCACTTTCAACATGGTTGTCAGCCGAGGAGACGCGCGGCGTCTTTGGCGAAGTAGGTCAGAATAAGATCTGCGCCGGCCCGCTTGATCGAGAGCAACGATTCCATCATGGCCCGCGATTCGTCGATCCAGCCGGCGTTGGCGGCCGCTTTGATCATGCTGTACTCCCCGCTCACTTGATAGGCCGCAATCGGCAATAACATCTGCGCCCTGGCCGCGGCAATAATATCGAGGTACGGCAGCGCCGGCTTCACCATAACGATGTCGGCTCCTTCTTCGACATCGAGAGCGATCTCACGAAGCGCTTCCCGCCGATTGGCAGGATCCATCTGGTACGATTGCCGATCGCCGAATCGAGGGCTCGAAAACGCAGCATCCCGAAACGGTGCATAAAAGCAAGACGCGAATTTGGCTGCATAGGCCATGATCGGCAGCTCTGAGAAACCCGCCTGATCGAGTTCCGCCCGGATCGCCGCTACCCGCCCATCCATCATATCGGATGGCGCCACCATATCGGCCCCTGCCTGGGCATGGGTCCTGGCCATTGCGCGGAGACACTCTAACGTTTCATCGTTGAGAATGCGTCCGTCCTTGACGATACCGCAATGGCCATGATCGGTATATTCATCGATACAGACATCGGTCACGACCATCAGCCCTGGCACCTGGTCCTTCACCGCTTTGACAGCCCGCTGCACGATGCCGTTCGGATCGAACCCCGAACTCCCCCGATCGTCTTTCCGATCGGGAATGCCGAAGAGGATGACGGCGGAAATCCCCAAAGCCGCAATCTCACCGGCCTCTTTTACTAAGAGATCGACCGAAAGCCTGAACTGGCCTGGCATCGAGGCGATCTCTTCCCTTCGATCTCGCCCCTCGACGACGAACAGCGGGTAGATGAAATCGGACGGGGTCAGGCTCGTCTCCCGCACCATTCGACGAAAGCCCTCATGCTGCCGCAGCCGTCTGAGCCTCTGTATTGGAAAGGACATGGACTCACTTCCTCGGGAGATTCGTCAAGAACAGGACGAGGTCGCGTACAGAAATCAGACCGACCAATTTGCCGTCCTGGGTGACGCCAAGATGGCGGATATGCGTCTTGGCCATCAGATCGTTGGCATCTAAGAGGGTCTTGTTCTCCTCAATCGTCAAGATAGGAGCCGACATCACCTGCTCAACCGTCGTCGTGTGCGTATCGGCTCCGGCTGCCACCACACGCCGGACCATGTCCGTATCCGTGAGAATGCCGATGACCTCTTTCCCATTCGTCACAAACAGGCTGCCGATGCCACGATCGCGCATGATCCGTGCCGCAGTCTGCACGTCCATACTCCGCTCTACCGTAATAAACTTCTCTCTTGGAACCATGAAAGACTTGACTGCAACCATAACTATGCCCTCCCTTGGCTAATTCATCCCGTCACAGAACCATCTACAGGGGATTACCCGCGCGTGGAAACGGCGACCCGAGCCCCTTCCTTGAAATATCTCACAATCGCATCTGCCAGCGCCGGCACAGTATTTTCTTCCGGCATGACCGTAACCGTCAACCCATATTCTCTCGCCGTGCTTGCGGTAATGGGTCCGATGCAGGCCACCACGACCTTGGAGACGAGCGGTATCACCATGTCCCGTCCTCCAAAAAGTTCCATGAAATTGCGGACAGTGGAGGAACTTGTGAATGTCACTGCCGCCACCCGTCCATCGTGAAACTGTTGCGTCAAGGATGCCACGTCCAATGCCGGGGCGATCGTGCGATAGACTGGAATCACCTCGACGGTTG
>DATIQH010000289.1:0-7954 GCA_035471155.1 Nitrospiraceae bacterium
GCCATGGTCGACGGCAGCCAGAGCGCGATCTGCGGGAACGCGATCAGGATGAAGATAAGGATGATCTGCGCGACGATGAACGGCATGACGCCGCGGAAAATCGTCTCCAGCGGAATATCCTTGGTTATGCCTTTGATCACGAACACGTTCATGCCGATGGGGGAGAATGTCTGCGGGACGCCTTTCCCTCCCTGCGTCAGGTCATGGCCATGGATGGAGGGTCCTCTTCCGACCTTGCCGTCAGCCCTTCGCTCCAACAAACCATGTCCAAGGCGGCCGGCATACACGACTGGATTCCCTTGTTAGAAGACAGCATCGCAGCCCACATCGGACTCCCAGCCGTGATCGGAATCAGTCCACGTCAGGAAAAAGCCGGGGCTAAGGCCGTAGACAAATAGGCTTGTCGAGATTTATTTCGCACTCGCAGGCTGTGGGGAAACTTTTTTGGCACAGAAGAGCTTTGACGATCCGCGCGTCGGGGACATGCGGAGAATACACGCGCAGGATGCTCAAAAAGTTCGTTCAGCAAGGTCGCAGCGAGTGAAGACCGGAGGAGGTACCCACCGCACTTCGTGGGGCCGTTCGCCCGTACTATGAATCTTGGCGAACGGAAAAACTCCCTCCAGTCTTCCGACCTCCGAAAATCTCATCGGTACGGTGAGGACCTGAACGATGCGAGAACGAAGCTGGCGAACTTTTTCAGCTTCCTGCTACCGGCGCGCCGGTTCAACCGGATAGCCTGCCGCGAGCCAGGCATTCATGCTGCCGGTGACATTATAGACATGACGATAGCCTAAGTCGGCCAGCGTTTCTGCCGCAATGTTGCTGCGATGGCCGGATTGGCAATAGACCACCAGATGGTCTTCCAGTTGGGCTCCGATCTCCCGATGCCGGGCTTGAATCTCTCTGAACTCAATGTTCAAATCGGTTCCCGGGATGAATCCTGCCGCATGTTCTTCGGCAGATCGGACATCGATCAAGATAAAACCCTTTTGCGGCATCGAAGGCGTCTTGGTCAATCCGTCCCGCAATTGCTGGACTGTGAGCAGGTAGGAATGATGGGCGGACACTCCGCTGATCGAAATGGCAGAGAGCAGCAACAGACCGGCAATGGCGATGATAACGCGCAGGGTCATGGGTGGCCTCCTCACAACTAGACGGCAGTAAATCGTTCGACCAATATCACGCTTCTCCGTATAATAGAGATCGCATGAAGATCTGGTCAACCCTCGCCGTCCTCTTCGTCATCATCTTGACCGGCTGTGCCGATGGGGCAAAACTGCTTCAAGAAAATGAAGACGGAGGGGTTGTCGTGTATCCATTCAAGGGAGAGCAGGGATCGATGCTGTCGTCATTTCGCACAGACGCGCTTGCCCTCATGAAGGAGAAATGCGGTGGGCCCTATACCATTGTGCGCGAGGGAGAAACGAAAGGACGGACCCGCACGGTCAGCCCGATAGAAGGCGCGCAGGATGACATACAGGAGCGCCGGTGGGGCATTCAATTTCAGTGTAAGTGAGGCCTGCGTGTCTCTGAAATCTAGGAGTGGGTCAAGTCATCGATGGTCAGCAGGCTGATGAGTGTGAGCCCTTCAGCTTCAACCTTGCGCCGCCCATCCTGCTCTTTCCGATCCACGATCACCAACGCATGTGTCACGGTCAGGCCGGCCTCTCTGGCAGCAGCGACGGCCTTGAGAAGCGATCCTCCGCTGGTGAGCACATCATCCACGATCACGGCTCGATCCCCTGGTTGAAACGATCCTTCGATGAGTTTTCCGAGCCCATGATCCTTCGCCTGCTTCCGCACCACGAAGGTCCGCCATGTTCGTTGCGGTTGAGACACGAACGCAAAATCCGAGATGCTGGTGGCAATAGAGATCGCTCCGATTTCCAGTCCGCCGAGGCAGTCGAGGTCGGCCGTTCGCAATGATTCGTACGCGAGGTGGGCCACAAGACGGCGCGATCTCGGGTGGGCCATCAAAGACCGGCAATCGACGTAGAAGGGGCTTTTTAAGCCGGACGCGAGTGTGAACCCTGTCGCGGGGTCCCACTTGAACGAGTCGGTCTCATGAAAGGCGTTCGCTAGTTCAACTTTGAGGGGCAGCATTCTATTACTCATGTTTTCTCCGCAACGAGACCGCCCATTGTATGCATAGTGAGGACCAAAAAGTATCCTCAATCCACAGATTAATTCCTTTACCTTGTCGCGCAAATACATCGCGCGATCTTGTCCGGAAATGCCTGCCAGGTGTCCCGTAGCATCGAATAGGCGAGGACGTCTAGATCGCACGCCGCACGGGCCGTTCACCCTTGCGCATGGATCTTGGCGAACGGAGAAGGCCTTCTGATGGCTTCTTCCAAGATCGACTCGGTATCTACTTAGTCGATGTCAGTTCTGTCATGGCGTTCAGACTAACTTCTCGTTCAGGGCTTGTAATCCGTGTGTTCGGAGGGTTTACCCCCATGCGAGAACTGATGCACGAACGCGATGACCTGCCAAATCTGCTCTTCTGACAAGAGCGATTTCCAGGACTTCATGGTCGTCTTTGGAACCCCTTCCGCCACTCGCCAGAACCAGTAGCTGTCTGAGAAACGGCGGGTGTTTTTCTGATCACGAAGCCCGCCCCCACTTTTTACCGGTTTACCGTCTTTATGACAACTGCGGCAGTTGACAAGCTGGTTGCCCTCCCCGGAGTAAATCTGCCTTCCCTCCTCAATGACATTCGGGTCCGTCCACCAGCCAGCCGGCATATGTTTGTCGGCATAATCGGCCGGAACTAGAAACAATGGCATTAGTTCCCCCGAGGACGCCATCCCTCCTGAAGGAGTCAGGACAGGATTCTTTGCACACCGGAACCCGCTGTTAAAGTTTCTGTACGCCGGTGACTCATAGCTGGGGGACAAAGGTATGTTGAAGTCTCGGCGCGTGGATCGCAGGTTCTCCGGAGCGAAATCCCAAGAGCCGCCCCGTAACACTCTGTATTTACCATTTTTGGGCCCCTTCGGGTTCTGCGGCGGGCTGGTCGTGTAATAGTCCGGGTCATACCAGTCGCTCACCCATTCCCAGACATTCCCCGCCAGATCATAGACCCCGTAGGGGCTCTTACCGTCTTTCGATTGCCCCACCGGCTGCAGCGCGGCATGGTTGTTCCACTTCTCTTTCCCGTAGTTCGCCCGGAGCGGATCGGGTAGATTATTGCCCCATGGATAGATGCGCCCGTCCGTTCCCCGAGCCGCCTTCTCCCATTCCGCTTCCGTCGGAAGCCGCTTGTCGGCCCACTCGCAATAGTTGCTCGCATCCGACCAATCGACATTCACGACCGGGCGCTTCTGATTGAGCGGCTGATCCATGGTTGTCCACATCGGCGGCCCGTTCATGCCTCTGGCCTCCAGAAACTTCGCATACTGCCCTACCGTCACTTCATACTTGTCGATGTAATAGGCATCGAGAGAGATCCGATGGACGGGCTTTTCATCGTCATTACCGTCGTCGCTCCCCATCGTAAATTCCCCCGCCGGCACGAGCACCATCGGTGCCCCATCTTTACCGGTGATCTCTTGCTGCTGCGCCTGCGCCGGGTCTGAGACCCAGGCGACGAATGCTACGGCCATCAACAGGCCCAGAACACACAGCCATACCTGCCTCTTTTGCCTCACCGCCATGCTTTTCCTCCTCACGATCCTGTTCAGAAAAAGCGCTTCACCTGTTCCGTCAAGGTGTTCGCGACAAGCTTCAGATCGAAGGGCCAGGCGTAACGGAGGTCAATCCCTGGATGCTGCGGCCGCAAATGAGCGAGGATTTCCGGAATTTCAATCTCGGAATGAGAACCGCCCGGCGTAAACATCGTCGTGGTGACGGTAATGTGAGTTGCCCCTTTCTTGATCAGCTCTTCCACCGATTCTTCCAAGGTCGGCGCGCAGAACTCATTGTAGGCCACGGCAAAGAGCACATTGCCCAGGTTGGCCCGCAATTGAGCAGCGACTGCCTCGAGTCCCGATTGATAGGGGTCCGTCTCCGACGTCCTCGGCCATCTGCGGATTTTCGTATCCAATTCATGTTCCTCTGCCGACATCGACGCGCCTGCCGCTCGCCGCTGCCCTTCCAATCGTTTGAGCTTTGTGATCAACTCCTGTGGACACCCTTTGGGAATACCGCCATGACCAACTAGAATTACTCCTCGTGTCGTGGTTGCCATCTCATCGCTCTCCTTGTTGATATTCGCGTCCGTTCTCACTCACTTCGAACCGTCGTTGCCTCCAGATATTCTTGCAAATTGGTTTTGCCGTAGCGACTGGCCGGGTACACGTCCCGAATGAATCCAGCTACCATGGCCATCACCTTCTTCACCCCGGGTGTCTTCTCAGGATCTGTGGCAGGCAAGAGGCGCACAGTGATAGCCGTCTCGTGCAGCTTGAGCTGGACAAAGTAATTGCACACAGCACCCTGTTCGATCGTAATCGACTCCAGCAGTGCTTCTTTGCCGCTTCGCGCCAGGTAGAATTCCCGAACTTTCAGAATATCGTTCCCAGTCCGCTGAATTAATGGTGTGAAGGCCTGATACAGGACTTGCAGATCTCCACCTCCTTCTATCACAACATGCGGCATGCTTCTTCCTTTCTACACATGATTGCGCAGCATGAGTTCCTTCGGATGCGGATTGAGATAGACCTGGTCCCGAATGTAGCCCACATCGAAGATCTTGACGTAGTGTTTGATCAGCGTGAGAGGAACAATCAAGGGCGTAAGCTCCTGATGATAATCGCTGATCACACCTGCCAGCTCGGTCTTTTCGTGAGTGCCAAGGCGTTCCTTGAAGTGCCCAATAATGTGTTGGAGCACGTTCACATGCTTGCGCACCGTCGCCTTTACGGCGAGTGTTTTCATGAATAGCTCCCCATACTGATGGGCGAGTTCCTTCGGTCTGTACTGCTCCGTCTGGCCAATCAGCCGTCCGAGCACCTTATATTGCTGAGGGTGATGGGCCAGCAGTACGTATTTGTGGATCGTGTGGAATCGTACCAGGGCTTGTCTCGTGACTCCTTTTTGAATGAGGTCCTGCCAGCGGTGGTAACAGAAGACCCGTTCGATAAAATTCTCCCTCAGCGTAGAATCGAAGAGCCGTCCTTCTTCCTCGACCGGAATCAGCGGGAATTGCTCGATAAAAGCCCGCGCAAAGAGTCCGACTCCATTCCGGCTGGGCACCCCCTGCTCATTGTAAATCCGAACTCGCTCGATCCCGCAGCTCGGCGAACCCTTCTTAAAGACGTACCCTGATAAATCAAGCTCCTTGAGTTCTTCGATACGATTCGTGGCCATCGTCTCCAGTGCACGAGTGTGATCTGTCCCGCTTTTGATCGTCACGAGCCTGGGGTGTTGAGGGGTACCAACCAGCCGCATCGCCTCGCGCGGCGCCCCTAATCCCGCCTCGACTTCAGGACAGATCGGGACCCATTCGACATAGCGGCCGAGCACATCGGTCAAAAACTGGTCGCGCTTGTGCCCGCCGTCGTATCGGACTTCCTCGCCCAACAGGCACCGGCTCACTCCGATGCGGGTCGGCAAGACCGTTTGCAATAGATGTGTGTTCGCCTTTTTCATTGTCAGACCACCTTCGCCGCTTTTCCCAGGTCGAGATATTCCTGCCGAGCCCGCTGATGATCGACGATCGGTAGGGGATAGTCCAGACCGATCCGACAGCTTGACTGTTCCTGATCTTCAACGGTCATCATATGGGGTTCATGAATAGCGGCCAGTGGGACCTTGGCCAACTCCTGGACATAACGCCGGATGTACTCTCCGTTGGCGTCGAATTTCTTACTTTGCATGAGAGGATTGAAAATCCGATAGCCCTGCATCGCATCTGTGCCGGTTGAGGCACACCATTGCCAGTTGCCATTGTTTGCCGCGACGTCGGCATCGATCAGGTGCTGCATGAAATACCGCTCTCCGCTCTGCCAGTCAATCCGGAGGTCCTTGACGAGAAACGAAGCGACGATCATCCGCACACGGTTGTGCATCCACCCGGTGTGATTCAACTGGCGCATACCTGCGTCCACGATGGGAAAGCCGGTTTTGCCCTCGCACCAAGCCTGGTACAATCGATCACGTTCGACGCCAGGCGCACGTGGAGCTGGTGTCGGAACCTGACGAAATGGCCCGTCGATGACGTGGGGGAAGGCTGCCAGAACCTGTTGAAAAAATTCCCGCCAGACCAATTCGTCGATCCAGGTAAAGACATCGGGACGAGAGACGCGTCTACCCTGTGCAAGCGACGCCAGGGCTGCATGCACTGCGGTACGGGCCGATAAGGTCCCGAATCGAAAGTGGGGCGAAAGGATCGAGCTGCCATCAACGGCGGGACGATTTCGTCCTGTGATGTAAGCATGAATAGGACCTTCGACAAACCGACGCAATCGTTTCTGAGCGCTTCGCTCACCCGGTTCGATCGACAGCGTCGCGGGTCCATACCCTAAGTCGCTTGCCGAGGGCAACGGAGGCGGAATGGGCAACGACGCTGCCTTCTCTGCCGTCAACAACCGGGGAACTGGAATGGCGATCGGATGCGCCGCCTGCCACTTCGTCCACCAGCGTGCGCGATAGGCGCTGTACCGCTGCATCGGCTCGCCGGTGGCGCTCCGAACTTCTTCGGCCTCGAAGACTACATGATCTTTGTATGTCCGCACGATGACGCCGATCTGCGCCAATTGCTGTTGAACGAGACGGTCCCGTTCGATGGCTCCTGGCTCATAGTCACGATTCCAATAGATCACATCTGCCTTCCATGCTCGCACGACTTGGACGATTGCTTCCACCGGCTCACCGTGACGCCACTGAAGCGTGATCCCTCGGCGCGCCAACGACGCAGCGACATCTTGGAGGCAACCGAGCATGAAGCTCACACAGGCGGAGCCGAAAACATGGGATTGTAACAGCGGCTCATCGAACACAAACAACGGGATGACCTCATCGCATTCGCCGCAAGCCGCCGTCAACGCGGGCTGATCGCTGAGCCGAAGATCCCGCCTGAACCAGACGATCCCACGCATCAGCGTAACTCCTGTGGTTCCGGCTTCGGCCTGTTCTCGGGCACGGACTCATCGATGAAGGCGGCGCGTCGCCAGATGAGATAGGAGGCAAACAGGAGCGTCGCGGCCATGAAACCAGACCAGAGCGAGTTGAACCCGAACGTCATTTGGTTCATGGTTTCACTGACCAAACCGAACCCCGCATAGGCCAGCGCGAGCCCCCAGGCCCAAGGTCGCAACCAGAGAAATCCGTAGCCGATCAACAGATGGACGGCGGGGGCATGGAGTTTCACGAGAAATGAGGCCGGTCCCGTCACCGCCGTCCCGAATGTTTTGAGCGCATGGGTGGGAAACAGCGCGATGATGACGAGATCGACCGTGCCGACGATCAGAAATAATCCACCCAGCAGTTGAATATCTCGGCCAGTTCCGGTCGGCTTCATGACTACCTTCTATCGTGCTGGATTGCCATGTGGTCCCATCTTGCCCTTTTGGTCCTTATAGAGCGTCTGGCCTTCGACACGAGTGATGGACAGTTCACGGACACCACCCTCGCCCTTGATGCCGAGTTTTACCGCTGCTCCCGCTTCCCCGCGCACCATCTGTATCACCTGCTCATAGGTCTTACCGGTGACTGCCTCACCGTTCACCGTCACGATTTCATCCCCGTGCTTGAGGCCTGCTTGTTGTGCAGGACCCATTGGATACACATGGGCCACGTACAGCGAAGCTGGATCGCCGATACGTTCCGCTCCGACATGCAGCGATACGCCGATCACACCTTTCGGCATGGCGGTATCGTCTCCGTGCGGTCGCTGGGCCTGACTCTCCGGCTTATCCTGTCCCTCAGCAGCCCTCACCTCATTTGCCGTTCCCGATGTTTGATACAGCACAAGAGTCAGCACGCTCAGCAATAGGGTAGTCGTGAC
>DATIQH010000290.1:0-1758 GCA_035471155.1 Nitrospiraceae bacterium
ATGCGCTTGGGCTTCGACGCGAGAATGCCCTTGAGTTCCTTGATCGTAGCGCGGACTTCCTTGAGCTCGGCCTCCAGCTTCTCGATCTCGAGGCCGGTGAGCTTGGCCAGCCGCATGTTGAGAATGGCGTCGGTCTGCTTCTCGCTCAGCGATCTTTCATTGTCCAATACTCTACGTTACTATTCCGGCATTGTTGTCAACACATCATTCGTGAAGTGTAAAGGGCATGGGTCTGGCGACATAGGTCTCACGAGAGATTACCTAGGGCGCCGCGCGAGAGGATGAAGGCAATGCAATCCAAACAGCAGGTCATCGAGCACATTCGGCAGGCCTTTTGTGATACCGAGCGTCCAGGCGATGCTTTTCTACAGGGAAGTCACGAAGGTTGCGAGCCGGGTGAATCGGTCGCGCCGTTCATCGGCGTTGCCGATTGGACACGACTGGACCCCGCCATTCTCGACGCGAACTACAACGCGCTCAGTTTCTTTTCCGAAGGGGGCTTTCGGTATTTCCTGCCCGCGTATTTGATTGCCGACCTCGGTGAGCAGTTGCAGACTGCCGATCCTGTGTTCCACCTCACGAATGGTTTTTTCGACCATGTCGTGAAGATCCCTGCCGGGCAACGGGTCCACGAGAAGACGATCGGCAAATCGGCGTTCGTCAATCCACGAAGATATGGCGCCATGACCTGGCACGATCATGCACGTTGCCAACTTTCCGTTTTCACCAGAGAGGAATCCGGCGCCATCGTAGCCTATCTGGAATATAAAAGGGATGGGGATCCCCATGGACTCAATGCAGAGGAAATCGATGCCGCACTCGACAACTTTTGGCGGGACCGAGCTGCGAACGGTCCCACGCATCAGACAATCCGGCAGTATCTCGCAGAAGAAGCGGAATACCTGAAAGATATCGGAAGCGGAAAGAACGGATAAAAGAGGAAAGGATTACCCAATGGCTAAAAGTCGTTTGACTCCTGCGAAGATCATGCAACTCGGTACGGGATTTTGGGGATCGAAGACCCTGCTCAGTGCCATCGAACTCGGGTTGTTTACCGAGTTAGCGAAAGGTCCGCTCGATGCGGCAGCCTTGACCAAGCGGCTGCAGCTCCATCCCCGCAGCGCGCGAGATTTTTTCGATGCGCTGGTTGCGCTCGGCATGCTCAAGCGAACAGGCTCGCGTTACGCCAATACGACCGAAACGGCGTTGTTTCTCGATCGCACGAAACCCTCGTATGTCGGCGGCATACTCGAAATGTGTAATGCGCGGCTCTATCGATTTTGGGGTTCGCTAACTGAAGGTCTCCGCAGCGGGCAGCCTCAGAACGAGGTGAAAACCGGTGGGGACTTCTTCGGCACCTTGTATGCCGACCCGCAACGGCTGGAAGGCTTTCTCAAGGCCATGACCGGTCTCAGCGTAGGTTCTGCTCAGATCATCGCCAAGAAGTTTCCCTGGAAGAAGTACCGCACATTCGTGGATGTCGGCTGCGCCCAAGGCGGAGTGGCGGTCGAAATCGCCTGTGCGCACAAGCATCTCATGGGCGGCGGTATGGATCTGCCAGTAGTGCAACCGGTATTCGAGACCTATGCGAAGTCTCGAGGCGTCGCACCACGTGCTCGGTTTCACGCCGGAGACTTCTTCAAAGATCCACTGCCGAAATGCGATGTGATCGTCATGGGGCATATCCTCCACGACTGGAGCCTGGACGAAAAGATGATGCTCCTTCGCAAGGCCTATGACGCTCTAACACCCAGCGGA
>DATIQH010000291.1:0-3734 GCA_035471155.1 Nitrospiraceae bacterium
AGATCCGCGCGCTTCGCATCTTTTCCGATGAGCGGGGAAAGATGAATCGCTCGCTGGCAGACATCGGAGGATCGGTCTTGCTGGTGTCCCAGTTTACATTGCTGGGCGGGACAGCGAATGGCCGTCGTCCAAGCTTTGACGAGGCGGCGCCTCCGGATGAAGCCAAACGGCTCTACGAACAGGTTGCGACAGACCTGCGAGAGCAGGGCACTCCCGTTGAAACCGGGGTCTTTGCGGCGCACATGCAGGTCGAATTGCTGAACGACGGGCCGGTGACCTTTGTGCTGGACAGCCGAGCGTGATCGAGTTTCGGCCCTAAAGGCTGCTTCGTGGAGACCGATAGAAAGATCAGCGGGGCGACATCGGCGCGCAATCAACATCTGCTATACTGAGTCATGCGTCTTTAGAATGTGTGAGAGGTGGATATGCGAACGCACGTTCCGCCACGACATCCGCTCCGTCAGCTCTTCGGCGCCCTGACCGAAAAAAGCTTCACTGAACATCTCGGGTGGCCCGATCTGAACGTGACCAGCTACGTTTCCAACTTGCTCGTTGATTTCACCCATACCGACCACCTGTATAAAATCAGAAATCAGCAAGACCAACCGGTCGATTCGGTGGTGGATCTCTTGTTTGAGTCGGAAGTGTTGCTCCAGGCCCAGTCGATGGATCGTGAGCGGGATGTGCATCGGCATATCGGCGATTTTACGCTCTTCATGGCAGGACTCTTTCCGGAATATCTGCGCCGACTCAAAACAGCCGGGTTGATCTACCACAAGGATTTCCTGGTGGATTATATGAAGACAGGAAAGCGCTCCTACGGGATTGTCGCGCAAATGGCCGACAGCCCATCGGGAGAAGAGCCTCCTCTGTTCCGTAAACTCTCCGATAACTTCGAACTCTGCGTGACCGGCCTGGGCTTCGTGCGGTCAGATCTGGACCGCATGAAAGATCCGACGTATCGGCAGGTTCGGAATCTTCTCCTCAATTGACCAGCCACCGTCCTCTCATTCTTGCCCACGGAGGCGCCGGCTCCCGACGTGTGACGCCGGCGCAGTCTACATGCCTGGCCGATGCGCTCGCGGCGGGCTACGGCATCCTCGCGCAAGGAGGCCCTGCTCTCGCCGCCGTGGAATGTACAATCAGCCTTCTGGAGCAATCAGGACTGTTTAATGCGGGGCGAGGAGCGAATCGCCAGCTGGACGGGGTGCAGCGGATGGATGCCGCGATCATGGAAGGAGCCAGACTCAAAGCTGGAGCTGTCGCTTCGATCGAAGGAATCGCGCATCCGATTACGGTGGCCCGCCTGGTTATGGAAGAGACAGACCATGTTCTGTTGGTCGGACCGTTCGCCGGCACATTTGCGCGGCACTTCAAACTCGATCGGCATCGTTCCACCGGCGCGCCTCGACGCCTCTCCTACGACCGGATTCTCGCGAAGCAGAAACGCGCAACAACAGAACGGCACGGAACCGTCGGCGCTGTCGCCCTGGATCGGTCCGGGACGGTGGCGGCAGGGGCTTCGACCGGAGGCATCGAGTCGATGTTGCCGGGTCGGGTCGGAGACAGTCCGCTCATTGGCTGTGGAGTCTACGCGGACAATCAAAGTGGTGCGGTCTCGATGACGGGCATCGGGGAAGGGATCATCCGCCTTGTAATCGCCAAAAGTATCTGCGATCGTTTAGCCACAGGGAAGAATCCCGCGGTCGCTGTGGGGCAGGTATTGCGCATGCTCGTGTCTCGTATCAACGGATCGGCCGGAGCCTTAGTCCTTTCGCCGGACGGGCGATTTGCCATCAGGCATGTGACGCCCCATATGGCTGCGGGATGGTGGAACGGGACTGGCCAACCGATTGTTCAAGGAGAATTTCTATGAAGGATACGCTCTTTCACCTGGCCTTTCCCACACACGATGTGGCGGCGGCGAAACGTTTCTATGTCGATGGACTTGGCTGTACGTTAGGCCGGGAGTCGAGCCACGCCGTCACGTTCGGACTCGCGGGGCATCAACTCGTGGCTCATCTGACGACGGAACCCTTGCCGCAGCAACAAGGCATTTATCCTCACCATTTCGGCCTGACTTTTTTGTCGAAAGATTCGTGGCAACGGTTTTTGGAACAGGCCCAGGAGAAAAAGTTGCACTTCTATCAACAGCCCCGAGTCCGATTCCCCGGCACCAGGATTGAGCACCACACATTTTTCCTCGAAGACCCCTCTCGCAACCTGCTCGAATTCAAACACTACACGTATGAATCGGCCATCTTCGGCGAGCGAGACTATCGTGAGGTTGGTGACTCGTTGTAGCCTTCCGCCTGCTCCTGGTCTTGGGGCTCTGCCGAATCTTGGTCTGGTTCTAACTCTGGTTCTGAGTCTGGCTCTGTCTTTGGCGCTGGTTCTAACTGGGGAGGTTGTGGAGAGCCCCGAGTAATCTGTTTGAATATTCGGTTGTGGCGGCGAGCCAGGAAGGTCGTTTTTCGTATCGGGTCGTATCGCCGTGGCGCCGGCAAAATAGCTGCCAGCCACGCGGCCTCGTCGGCCGTCAGGTCGCGCGAAGACTTTTTGAAGTGATGACGGGCAGCGGCTTCAGCGCCATAGACGTCATGCCCCCACTCGGCGACATTGAGATACAGTTCGAGAATACGCTCCTTCGTGAGATGCTGTTCGAGAGAACGTGTAATCAGCGCTTCCCGCGCCTTTCGGAGCAGGGACCGCTCAGACGACAGGTAGAGGTTTTTGGCCAACTGCTGGGTAATGGTGCTTCCTCCACGCTTGAGTTTGCCTGCTTCGAGGTTATGGAGAGCCGCGTCCTTGATCCCTTCCCAATCGAATCCTTCGTGGGTGAAGAACGACGCATCTTCCCCCTCCACAACTGCCTGGCGGAGGGAGGGAGAGATACGTGAGAGCGGCACCCACGTCCAATGGCGTTCGATGGTACGGCCCTTGGCCTTGGCCTGAATTTGCCGTGTTTCCATCAGGGCCGTCACGGTCGGATTGGTCCCGCGTAAGGCCGGGATGTCGGGCATCTTGAGTAGCCAGAGGAAGAGGACTGCTCCAATTGGCAGAAGAAGGCTGATAATGAGGAAGGCCTTCACGCGGGATCTGGATCGTGCGGTTGACTTCCGCATTAGAGGCTGCGTATCAGAGAGATGATGAGGGCCCGTGTCAATAACAGGGTGCGTGACCGGTGAGGGACTGGGTATAGCATGCGAATCCTTACGGCAGAGTTTATCAGAAGTTGCGCAGGGCCAGAGCAGTTTCTGAAAAGTGACCTTCCGGAAGTCGCCTTCATCGGGCGGTCGAACGTCGGAAAGTCATCTCTTATCAACTCTCTCTTGCAGCGCAAGGGGCTAGCCAAGGTCAGCCGCACCCCGGGAAAGACCCGCTTGGTCAATCTCTTTCGGATCGCCAGCGACGATCCTGGATTGGCGCGTTTCGTGGTGGTGGATTTGCCCGGGTATGGCTATGCGAAGGTGTCGAAGGCGCTGCGGGCTCAGTGGGCCCCGTTGATCGAGCAGTATCTCGACGGGAGTGAACAGTTGCGCGCGGTGGTCGTGTTGGTCGAAAGCCGGGTGCTGAGCGAACAAGACCGCCAAACGATTGCATGGCTCTTGTCCGTCGGACGGCCTCCCATTGTGGTCGCGACAAAAGTAGACAAGTTAAAAATGAGCGAGCGCGTCGGCGCGCTTCGTCGGCTTCGGGAAGGGTTGGGACTGGCCGAGCCCGATGACGTTATT
>DATIQH010000292.1:0-2710 GCA_035471155.1 Nitrospiraceae bacterium
GCTCGAACCCGCAGGCGACGAAGGCACTGATGGGGAAAAGAATCGCAAGAATCTTATCAGTCACACTCCGCGCACCCATGCACAACCAGACAGCCAGACAGACCAACACGTTACAGAGGATGCCACGGGCCACGGCCGAGACCGGATCGAGAGCGATCTTGCTGCGCGCGATCTGGACCATCGTCTCCCCGACCAAACCGTTGCTCATCGTGTGCACGCCGGCCAGCCATACTAAGACCGCCGTGCCAACCGCTCCGACCAGGTTGCCGAGATACACCCAACCCCAATTCCTCATAACCTGTTGTGTCGTCACCCGACCGGAAGCCCAGGCCATGGCGATCAGGTTATTGCCGGTAAAGAGTTCCGCTCCGCCCACTACCACCAAAATGAGCCCCAAACTGAACGTGATCCCACCCGCTACGCGCATGAGTCCAAAGGCCGGCTGTTGACCGCTGGGACTCGTGGTCATCGTAATCGTAAAGAACAATGCGCCCAGCGCGACAAAAGCTCCCGCCAAGGTGGCCAGGGCGAACATGGTCAGGATCGGCATCGTGGCTTTTGTGACGCCGACTTCACGCACCCGCATGGCAATCTGCGCGGGAGCATACGCATCGAGCAGACCGTTGGTTGCGCTCTGTTCCATGTCTCGCTACACAATCAACTGGCGACGCATGTGCGACAGTTCCACTTCATCTTCCGGATCGAGTTCGTCCCGTTGAATCGATTCAACGCGCACGGCCGACACCTTATACTCCGGGCATTTCGAGCTTTCATCCGCACTCGACGAGAGCAATGAATTCACCGTAGAAGCAGGGAAATGAAAGCTGGTGAAGAGATGCCCCGGCAGGACGCGTTCACTCCCTACGACGGGGAGCAGGGCGTCGCCACGGGCGCTTACCACACGTACAATGTCACCGTCATGCAGATGCAGCGCTTCTCTGTCGACCGGATGCATTTCCAGCACGTCTGTATCGACCAACTTAAGAATGTCTGTCCGGCGTGTTTGGGCTCCGCAGTTGTAATGTTGGAGAATGCGGCCCGTGGTCAGCACGAATGGATACTCCTTGCTGGCAGCTTCTCCGGGTGGCAAGTAATCGACGCCGACAAAGCGCGCCTTCCCATTTGGAAATGTCTCTCGATGCATCAGCGAAGTGCCTTCGTGCGTGGCAGTCGGCACCGGCCACTGTAACCCGGCATGTTGGTCGATCCGGTCGTAGGACACACCGGCGCACATCGGCGTGAGCTTCGCAATCTCGTCCATGATTTCCGAGGGGTGCCGATACGGCATCGGATAGCCCATCCTGTTTGAGACTTCGCAGACCACGCGCCAATCGGGGAGAACCCCGTGAGGCGGCTCCACGGCTTTTCTGATTCGCTGAATACGACGTTCCAGATTGGTAAATGTGCCGTCCTTTTCGAGGAACGACGCCCCGGGCAGCACCAGGTGTGCAAACTTCGTGGTCTCGCTGAGAAACAGATCTTGCACCACAAGAAACTCCACCTGCTTCAACGCCTCGTGCACTTTCTTCAAATTCGGGTCGGTCTGCGCCACGTCATACCCGATGATCCAGAGGCCTTTGAGCCGGCCCGCAATCGCCGCGTCCCACATGTCGGGCGTTTTCATCCCGCGTTTCGCGGGTAACGGACGACCGGTGACAGCCTGATGCAGCGATGCCAGCTTCGGATCGTCTAAACTCTGGTACCCGGCGAAGTAGGTCGGAAGGCACCCCATATCCGAAGCCCCCTGCACATTGTTTTGCCCACGCAAGGGATTGATGCCGGCGCCAGGCCGTCCGATGTTGCCGGTGGCCAGGGCGAGATTACAGAGCGCGATGACCCCATGACTGCCCCAACGGTGCTCTGTGACACCGAGACCATGGACACAGAGCGACCTGCTGCTGCTCCCATAGCGCCGGGCCGCTTGGTAGATGAGATGGACCGGCACGCCGGTGATGGCTTCAGCCGCTTCCGGCGTACAATCCGAGACCGTCTTCATCCAATCATCAATGCCCTCGGTCCTTGTCGCGATGAAGGTTTGATCGAGAAGCCCTTCCTTCACCAAGACATGGCCCATCGCATTGAACAAGGCGACGTTCGTGCCGGGCCGCAATTGAAGGTGGAGATCGGCCAGCCGTGCCAGTTCGGTGCGTCTGGGATCGATGACGATCAAAGGCACCCCTCTCCGATGCGCCTGCTTGATCCTGGCTCCGACCACGGGATGGGACTCCGTCGGATTCGCCCCCACCACCATGATCAAGTGGGCCAGATCGAGGTCCTGAATGGAATTGGTCGCCGCCGAGGCGCCAAGTGTTTCCATCATGCCGGTGACGGTCGCGCTGTGGCAGACGCGGGCACAGTTGTCGATATGGTTGGTCCCCATCACGCAACGCATGAATTTGCCGAACAGGTAATTTTCTTCGTTCGTGCCCCGGCTGGATGAAATGGTTGCGAGGGCATCGGGACCATGCGCGTCCTTGATGCGAGTAAACTCTTGTGCAACCCGATCCAAGGCCGCGTCCCAGGAAATCTCTTCCCAGTCGTTGCCGCGCCGAAGCAGAGGAACTCGCAGCCGATCCGGTGCATCGTTATAGGTCCAGCCGAACCGTCCCTTCATACAGGCATGGCCTTGATTCGAAGGCCCATCGTCTGCTGGCGTCATCACGACCACTCGACCATCCCGCACACCGGCGTCGAACGCACAGCCCACGCC
>DATIQH010000293.1:0-1666 GCA_035471155.1 Nitrospiraceae bacterium
GGAAGCCCTCCGGCAAGATCCGAACAACCCTACCCTGCAGTTCTATTTAGGGAAGCTCTACTACCGTCTCGAAATGGTCGACGAAGCCTTCGACATCCTCTCAGCCGTCGAAGGGGTGCAGGATCAATTGGCCGATTATCATAAGATCATGGCCAATCTTTACTTGCGCAAGCAGCAGATGGAGGAGGCCGTCGCCGAACTCAAGAAAGCTCTCCATTTCAAGAAACGTGTAGTCGTCCCCTATGTCTGCACCGCCTGTCGGCAAGAATCGACCGAGTGGTCCGGGCGCTGCCGAAGTTGCGGGACCTGGAATACATTGGTCGCACTGCCCTTGCCGAATGCCAGCAGTCAGCCGCTTCCCGAGAAAGACAACGGCCCCCTCCCAGTCTCAGCGGTTCCCTACCAAGGCATTGCTTCTCCCTTCGAAACCGTGTAGGTTTTCGACCAGTCTAAACACGCAGCCATCTGCATCGCGGTCAATACAACCTCTACAGACGATGGAGTCTCCTATGGTGGTCGACTATCAGGAATTCGCTGCCAAAGCCTTGCGCGACGAGACGCTGACCAGAAGCGAATGCCAGGCCGTACTCGACACTCCTGATGAGCAATTGCTGGGACTGCTCCAAGCTGCCTTTACCGTCCGATCCCGTTATTTCGGCAAGACCGTTCGCCTCCAGATGTTGCAGAACGCCAAGAGCGGCGCCTGCCAAGAAGACTGTCACTACTGTTCCCAATCTGCGATCTCCACCGCCCCCATCGAGCGGTATAACCTCTTGCCGCAAAGAGAGATGATCGACGGAGCTCGGCAAGCGGCAGCCTCAAAGGCCCAGCGCTATTGCATCGTTATTAGCGGGCGGAGTCCCTTGGATCGGGAAATCGAGGAAATCGCCGGAGCTGTCCGCTCGATCAAGCAGGAAATTCCAATTCAGATTTGCTGCTCGCTAGGCCTCATGAATGAACAACAGGCCAAGCGGCTGAAGGCAGCGGGAGTCGATCGGGTCAACCACAACTTGAATACGAGCGCAGCTTTTCACACCTCTATTTGCACCACACACACCTTCCAGGATCGACTCAGCACCATTCGGAATGCGCGAGCAGCAGGATTGGAAATCTGTTCCGGCGGGATCGTCGGCATGGGAGAGAAGGATGAAGATCTCATCGCCCTGGCGATGGCCCTGATCGACGTGAAGCCGGACTCGATTCCGCTGAACACGCTCCACCCAGCGACAGGCACACCGCTGGAGAACTGCGACGAACTGACTCCACAACGCTGCCTAAAAGTGCTCTGCCTCTTCCGGTTCCTACACCCCCGCACCGAACTCCGCGTGGCCGGAGGCCGCGAACACAATCTGCGAAGCCTTCAACCGCTGGCCCTCTATCCAGCGGACT
This sequence comes from Nitrospiraceae bacterium, assembly GCA_035471155.1. Lineage (GTDB taxonomy): Bacteria > Nitrospirota > Nitrospiria > Nitrospirales > Nitrospiraceae > Palsa-1315. The sequence continues at coordinate 1,390 of DATIQH010000293.1, forward strand.
CCATCTTCGTAAACGGCTACCTCACGACACCAGGCCAGCCGGCCCCGGAAGTCTGGGGGATGATAGAAGATCTCGGCTTCAAGATCGAAGTGGACTACCAGCAACCGATTAGCATTTAACTCACGCTTGAACCTCTCATCATTCATCTGGCGCCCCCTCCGCTACAAGATGCCTTGTGTCTCGCGCACAAGCCGGTAGCAAACCACCAGTGCCACAGCATGCGCGAACGCAGGGTCTAATTGGACCTGTCATCCGACTCACGCTGTCACATGATCGG
>DATIQH010000294.1:0-3080 GCA_035471155.1 Nitrospiraceae bacterium
GCGGCAGCCGGTGTCGGAGTGGATGGCTTCTTTATGGAAGTGCATCCCAGTCCGGACGAAGCCTTGTCGGACGGACCCAATATGGTGCCGCTCCATCAGCTTAAAGCTTTACTAGAACGGGTCATGCGGATATGCGACGCGTCACAACCGCGAAAGTAGCCAAGCCGAAGGGTGCTCGGGCGACATCGTCGAAGGGCGGAAGCAGCCTCGATGCAGGCCGGCGTGTGCTGGATATCGAAGCGCGCGCCGTCCAAGCCCTTATTCAACGCCTCGATGGTGGGTTCTCGGAGGCCGTGAACCTACTGTATGACTGCAAAGGTAAAGTCGTCGTCTCGGGCATGGGCAAGTCCGGTTTGATCGGGCAGAAGATTGCCGCGACCATGGCAAGCACTGGAACACCGTCTTTTTTTCTCCATCCGGCCGAGGGACTCCACGGCGACCTCGGCATGCTGGCGCGCCACGATCTTTTCATTGCAATTTCGAACAGCGGAGAGACGCAGGAAATTTTACAGATTCTGCCCTTCATGGAGCGCATGGGCATTCCTGTTGTGGCGATCGTGGGGCGAGTGGGTTCGACGCTGGCCAAGAACAGCGCTGTCGTATTGGATGTATCAGTTGCAGAAGAGGCCTGCCCCATGGGACTTGCGCCGACTGCGAGCACGACCGCGACGCTCGCCATGGGCGATGCCTTGGCCGTCGCGCTCCTTGAGAAGCGCGGGTTTAAGGAGCAGGACTTTGCGCAATTCCATCCAGGTGGAACACTCGGACGCCGGTTGCTGGTGAAAGTGCAGGATCTCATGCACCGGGGGCAGGAAGTGCCGCAAGTAGGGGAGATGGTCTTGGGTTCAGTGGCCATTCTCGAAATGTCGGCAAAAAAGCTGGGCATGACCACGGTCGTCGATCGAGCCGGCGCACTTGTGGGGGTGATTACCGACGGAGACCTGCGTCGGTTTCTCCAGCAGGGCGGGGATTTTTCCAAGATCACCGCCGTGTCCTTGGCCTCGCGCCGCCCTAAGTTGATCGGACCGGATGAGCTGGCCGCCAAGGCAGTCGAAATGATGGAGCGCTATTCCATTACTACGCTCGTTGTTGCGGACAACGCCAAGCGAATTGTCGGAGTCGTGCATTTGCATGATCTCTTAAAACACGGAATCGTCTAGTCAGGATGCTGAAAATGTCCGCTAGCTTCGTTCTCGGCTCATCGAAATCCTCAACGTACCCCCGAGGGTACGCCTCCGGTTTCGACTCGCCTGCGACCTTGCTGACAAACATTTTGAGCATCCTCTGGGATGTTTTTCTCTGGTGTGCCACAATAGCGTGTTCGAAGCTGGATAACGGAATGGGTTACCGATGAATCGCGTAATAGCGGCGTGGAGATCGGTCGGGCAGGAATCGCTCAACCTGCCGAATTTCATTACGCTCTCTCGCATCCTCTTGATCCCGGTCTTTGTGGTGCTGTTTGCCACGCCGACCCCGGACCGATCTCTCAGCGCCGCGCTTGTTTTTGCGGTTGCAGCCGTCACCGATTTGTTGGATGGCTATCTGGCCCGCCGTAACGGCCAAGTGACCACACTGGGAAAGCTCCTCGACCCCATTGCCGATAAGTTGTTGGTGCTCTCCGCCTTGATTCTCCTGGTCAACGTCGATCGTGTGAGCGCCCTGGTTGCGATATTCATCATTGCGCGCGAAGTTGCGGTCACAGGTATTCGTGCCATTGCCGCAGGCGAAGGCATGGTGATCGCGGCTGAGACGACTGGTAAATACAAGATGGCCCTACAAGTAGTGGCGATCGTACTGTTGATCCTCGAAGACACATTCGTGTCCGATCTCGGCAATCTGCATCTCGCCGGAATCGTCACGCTCTATCTCTCGCTGGTGCTCGGCTATGTCTCGGGCGGTCAGTACGTATGGAGCTTCTGGCGGCAAGTCGTGGCCAAAGGACTCTAGCTCGTTTCTCTGGTCTGGTTGGCCTGTTTGGTTTATCTCGTTTATCTGGTTTGTCTTGTTGGCCGGATCGCAACTAACCTAAGGCACCAGACAAACCAAAGAAACCAGATGAACCAGACAAACCGAGTTCACTCAGTGTGCGCACCTCCTCTCACGATCCCCTGATCCATGAACCAAGAACTTCTCTGGGTGTTGATGGCAGTGTTCGGCTATTTGCTGGGGGCCATTCCGTTCGGTATCGTGGTATCGAAGGCGCTGGGGCTGCCGGACCCGCGAACAGTCGGGAGCAAAAATATCGGGTTCACCAACGTGCTGCGCGTGTCGGGCAAGAAGGCGGGCATCCTTACGCTTCTTGGCGACATGGGTAAGGGATGGTTACTGGGTTGGGTTGCGATGCAGTGGCTCACCGATGAATCCTTCATTATGATCGTGGCGTTGACGCCGATCCTCGGACATCTCTTTTCGCCATTTTTGGGTTTCAAAGGAGGGAAGGGTGTGGCGACGGCATTGGGAGTGGTGCTGGGGCTGTCTCCTTCTATCGGACTCCTCTTGTTGTTGATCTGGTTGGGAGCGGTCGCAATTTGGCGCTATTCATCCGGAGGCGCACTGGCAGCCTTCGGGTGTTTACCGGTTGTGGCGATCGTAAACGAACAGAGACAGGAGTTTTTCATCTTTTCATTGCTGGTCAGTGCACTCATCTGGTTCAAGCACAAGGATAATATCGTCCGGCTGTGGAGGGGGACGGAGAGCAAAATAGGGAAAAAGAAGCAGGAATTAGAAGAGAAGCAGGAATTAGAAGAATAAGGAGCGATGAGGCGTCCTTCTTGCTCGCGGAACAGGGGAGGAGATGGAGGCTGATGATCGTCCTTGCTCGCGCAACGCGCGGCCTGAGAAAGCCCTCGTTGGACGCGCGCAGTAGAAGATCAATCAGCCCCCATCCCTGAAGAGAGAACAAGCAAGCTTGGAAGCGTCATATATAACCTCGTTCGACACGCCCAGTGAACGACATCTGCGCCATTCTCTGACTGTCGAATCTCCTCTGGTGGATCGTCTGGCTCCTTCGGTGGGACGGTTCCGTCGCTCCGGAAAGCCACCGTGTGAAAACGTGGGCCGCCTCTGCTGATGTCAGCATC
>DATIQH010000295.1:0-6230 GCA_035471155.1 Nitrospiraceae bacterium
CCTGACAGGCAACGGAGACCCGCTCAAGCTTAGCTACGGCCAGTCGAGCGGCGCCTATCCTATTGTCGACGCTTCCTACGCCCTCCCGTTCAACCGATATGGGACGACCTTTTCGCCCTACTACCGGCGCTATGGCTTCAAACTCATCGAGCAGCCCTTCGCTCCGCTGAACATCAAGACCAACTCGGAGATCATCGGCTTGAGCCTCCGCCAGCCGATTTATAAGACCGTAACCGACGAGGTGGCGCTCTCGATTATCGGGGAACATCTCTTCACCCAAAGTTTTCTCTTCAACGATACCCCTGACCAGACGGCCTTCCCGTTTCCCGGTTTTCAGAACGGGGCGGCAACGGTGTCGGCACTCCGCTTCGCGCAGGACTGGACCCACCGCACGCTCGATACCGTGTTGGCCGTCCGCTCACGATTTAGTGTTGGCTTGAACGTGCTGGGCGCGACCATCGATGCGAACCCCGACACGCCGGACGGGCAGTTCTTCTCCTGGCTTGGTCAGGCGCAGGGGATCAAGCAGTTCGGTGAAAACTTGTTCGGCATGCAGCTCCTTGGTCACATGGATCTGCAACTTACGAACTCGCCGCTGTTTCCCGTTGAGCAGGTCGCGCTCGGAGGCCGGTACACGGTGCGTGGCTACCGCGAGGTGACCATCTTGCGCGACAACTCGTTCATCGCTTCGGTCGAACCGCGCTTTCCGTTGTTCCGCTGGGCGAACGGGCAACCGATGTTTCAATTCGCCCCCTTTGTGGACGTCGCGCACGGATGGAACCTCGGCGAAAACCGCGTAGCCTCGACTGCCCCTATCAGCACCTTCCCAGACACGCTTGCCAGCGTGGGCGCCGGTCTCCGGTGGAATATCCTGCCGGACGACAGGGCCAGCTTCGAAGTCTATTGGGGGCAGCAACTCAACCACGTACCGAGCAGTAGGAACACAATTCAGGATCATGGAGTGCATCTGGGATTTGTGGCCAATCTCTTCTAACCGTCTATCCGGTCTATTTGGTCCATCTGGTCTGTCTCGTTTTTGATCGGACGAATCGCCAGACAGACCAGAGAGACGAGGGTTGAATGATATGACATCGCATCTGATCAGGCTGGCCCTTCTCATCTTCCTCGCGACCGGGTTCGTGTTGGCCAAGGCATCAGGAACGATCGCTGCGCTCGAGCCGACTCCGGACAGCTTGATGACGCAGGGTCTTCACGCATTCCAACGAGGCTCGTTTGATCAGGCGCTCGCGGCGTGGAAGCAGGCGGCAGACCTATATGCGCAAGAGGGTAAGGTCAAAGAACAGAGCCGGGCCCTGGTACAGGCCGCACTGGCATCAGAATCGTTGGGGCAGGTCAGCCAGGCATTGCAGCAATTGGAACTGGCGCTGACCCTGGCACAACAGATAGGAGATCGCGCCAGGATCGCCGTCGTGATGGAAAGTCTCGGCCGGACCTACCTGGCAGCCCGCAAACCGGACGCGGCGATGCAGTATCTGACCCAGGCGTTGGCCATGGCACAAGCCGATGGGGATCGACGCCTCATCGCGGCCATCCACAACGACCTCGGCATCGCCCACGTCGCGCAACAGCATGACGAGGATGCGCTGGCTGCCTTCGCCGGCAGCGTGCACGAAGCGCAAGCGACCGAAGATGCCCCGCTGACTGTACGGGCCCAGATCAACGCGGCCCGCATGGCGTTGAAGCTACACCAAGCGGACAATGCGCGTAACTGGCTGGACCTCGCCTTCGATAGGCTAAAAGATTTCGAGCCTTCACACGACAAGGCTATGAATTTGATTCAGGTGGGACTGGGCTACCAGCAACTCCGCGTCTCGATGCCTGCTATGAACGCCCCCCTGCTGCTGCGCGCGGCCGGCACGCTGCTGGAAGCGACCACCATAGCGGAGCAAGTCGGCGACGAGCGGGTGCGCTCCTATGCCGACGGCTATCTCGGTCACTTGTATGAGACTGAGCATCGCTACGACGAGGCGTTGCAACTGACCAGACGCGCGGTCTTCTCCGCTCAGTCCGCCAACGCGCCGGAGTCGCTCTTCCGTTGGGAATGGCAGCTCGGACGGTTGTTGGCGGCCACAGGCAAGCTGGATGAAGCCATTGCCTCCTACGACCATGCCGTCACAACTCTCCGCCCCATTCGCATAGAAGTCGCCTCCGCATGGGGGAACGATTCAATGGCCGGAGAAGATTCTGTTCGCGCGCTCTACTTTGAGCTGGCCGATCTGCTGCTCCAGCGCGCCTCGTTGACGAGCGAGTCACAAGGAATCGAACAGTATCTGCGCCGCGCGCGCGACGCGATCGAAACGTACAAGGCCGCCGAGTTACGGGATTACTTCCGGGACGACTGTGTAGATACGCTGCAAACCCGCATCGCGAAGTTGGACCGGCTGGCTGCCGGAACAGCCGTGGTCTATCCCATCGTCTTTGAAGATCGATTGGAGCTCTTGATCAGCCTCCCCAGCGGACTGAAACGGTTGTCGATCCCCGTCTCATCGGCCACGCTCACACTGGAGGTGCGCGCTTTCCGCAAAACGGTCGAAAAACGAACGACGCGCGAATATCTTCCTCACGCCCAACAACTGTACGCGTGGTTGATCCGCCCGCTCGAGCCCGATTTGGCCTCCTCCCGGATCGATACACTGGTTTTTATCCCCGATGGCCCGCTCCGCACGGTGCCGATGGCCGCACTCCATGACGGCGGACAGTTCCTGATCGAAAAATTTGCGATAGCCGCCACGCCCGGCCTGAATCTCACCGACCCGAAACCGATCGACCGCGAGAAGGTTCGGCTGTTGTCGAGCGGGCTCACGCGAGCCGTTCAAGGATTTCCGTCCCTCCCCTTCGTCGAAGAGGAGATGAATGCCATACGCACACTCTACCAGGGTGATCAGCTGTTGAATGCGGAGTTTTCGACTCCCCGTCTTGAACAAGAATTAAAAGACCACTCCTATGGCATCTTGCACATTGCCACCCATGGCTGGTTTGCCGCAGACACCACACAATCCTATCTCTTGACCTATAACGGAAAACTCACCATCAATGAGCTAGACCGATTGATCGGACTGTTCCGGTATCGAAAAGATCCTCTGGAGCTCTTGACCCTCAGTGCGTGCCAGACCGGTACTGGCGACGATCGTTCGGCACTCGGCCTGGCCGGTGTGGCTATCAAAGCCGGAGCCCGAAGTGCCCTTGCGACACTCTGGTTCATCAACGATGAAGCCTCAGCGACCTTGGTCTCCGAATTTTACCGGGAACTACGGAATCCCAAACTGTCAAAGGCACGGGCATTGCAACACGCACAGCAGAGGCTTTTGGCAGATCGAGTTTATGAACATCCGGCATACTGGTCGTCGTTTCTGTTGTTGAACAACTGGCTCTAGTACAGATGGCCCTATAGTCATAAGGGTGATCCTATGCTACGCTCCGTCGTGACTGCATCCATTACTGGTCGATCGACCATAATAGGAATCGCTATGCGACGCCTCACTGTCTTGCTGCTGTCACTGCTGGTCCTGAGTATGGGATTGTTTGGCCTGGCTCTGATACCTGCGGTCGCGGATCAGCCCGCCGCTTCGCAGTCTGGGTCAACGGAAGATGTGCCGCTCCCTCTCTACCAGCCCCCCAAGAAGCTGACTCCGCGCGCTCGCGTGGGTGGTGGATTGCGCGGGACAGACGGAAACGATCCCGTGATTGTGGCATTGGTGCCGGACCATGTCGGACTCACCGTCAAGAAGGCTCCCGTCCTGAACTGGTTTCTCTCAAAACTGACGACATACCCGCTGAAGTTTACGCTCCTAGACATCCGATCCGTCACGCCGGTGCATGAAGGCCCCATTCCCAAGCCGGATCATCAAGGTGTCCAATCCATCAACCTCAAAGATTTGGGCCTTGCACTTGAGCCAGACGTGCAATATCGCTGGTATATTTCCGCGATTCGCAACCCAGACTCGCCGTCACAGGATATTGTGGCCGGTGGCGTGATCGAGCGCTGCGAGTTCAGCACCTGCCTCGTGGAAATGGAAGTCGATTTGAGCTGCGACCGGCAAAGTGTGCTGCGGAATGCCTTGCGCGGCTTCTGGTACGATGCCATGGCCTGTCTCTGCGAATTGATCGACTCGAACCCTTCAGACCAAACGCTTCGAAGGCAACGAGCCGCATTGCTGAATCAAATCGGTCTTTCCGCTGTGGCACAGTGGGATCTTCGTTCCATCCAAGCTCCTGTTCTCTAATCAACCCTAGTTACCCCATTATTTGGTTTGTTTGGTTTTTCTCGTTTGTTTGGACGAACCAGCAAACCAGATAGGCCGGAGGAACTGTCTCCCATCTCGCCGATCCTGTAATCAAATTTGATTCAGCGCCGAATCGTTTTCGATTCACATAGACTGCCTTCCACCCGCTGTTGCAGACGACTCCTGGGTGAAACTCTTCAATAAATCCCAGATTACGAGAGAAAACTTGCGCAATTCAGATTAGGCACATGGCTTGCTGTCATTGAAAGAACCGGAGTTATTTAGGGAGACGCAGCCATGAAACTGGGAATTATTGCATCGGTCTTGCTGATGGGGCTGCTGGGCCTTGAAATCTGCCAGTGGCATATAGGGATTCCCCTGATTATCGTGTGGGCATTGCTCATGGGATTGCTGGGGCTCATCTGGGCGATGGCCCTCAGCATCTATGTTGGCGACCAGTACCCTGACGACTATCGGTAAGAGGCCCGCCTCTCGTCTGACGCCATGACGATGGGGAACCACGCGAACGCTCATCCGGCAATCGAAGACTGTAGTTTGACAGCGACCTGGTTGCTCTGGTCTGTTTGGTCTATTCAGAACTTCTTCACCTATCCCACCTTTCCTGCTTATTGCGTCTTTCCCTGGCTCCCACCGTAAGCACGGCTCTTGCTGCTTCTCGTACTTACTCATTGTGGAAAATTCTCCTAAAGCGGAAGAGATGGTCCACCTCATGCCATGGCCATTGAAGAAGTACTAGGTTCTAAGTTCAAGGCGCTGAGTGTAAACTGACGTTGTATCGAAGTGGAATCGCTTGACAGCCAGGAGCGAGGCATGGAGCAATGGTGCTCTCAGGGTATTGCCCAGGAGAAGTGTTTTCATTTCAGAACTTCCCGGCATCTGAGGTCCTGATGGACAGCAACGCGAGTCAATATTCCATACTCGTCGTGGAAGACAACCAAGACCTTGTCATCGGATTACAGGATTTCCTGCGCCATGATGGCTACGCCGTCACGGTTGCCGGCACCGTCGCCGGCGCCATCGAACTTGTTCGGGCCCATCGTTTCAACGCCATCGTCTTAGATCTGGGCCTGCCGGACGGCGACGGGCTCCAGGTCTTGAAAGACACCCAACGTCTGGACCCCTCGCTCCCTGTCGTGGTCGTGACCGCCCACATCTCGCACGACTGTACCGTAGGAGCACTGGCAGAGTGGGCCTATGCCTATCTCACGAAACCGTATGATCGGGAGGAACTTCGGCACACGCTCCGTCGCGCCATTGGGGTGAAGGAGCTCGTTGTGAAGGTCGAACAGACGGAACACCTCCTCAGCCAAAGCGAAGAACGCTTGGAGCTCGTGATTCAAGGCTCCAATGACGGATTCTGGGATGGACAGGTCCTCCCCGGCCAACCGTGGAGTTCTCCACATACACCGGTGTGGTGGTCTCCCCGCGTCAAGACCATGCTGGGTTATACCGATGAGGAATTCCCGGATATCTTGGAAAGCTGGACTTCCCGGCTTCATCCCGAGGATACGGATCGCGTCTTCGCAGCCCTGACGGACCATATCGACCTCCGTAATCCCTACGACGTGGAATACCGGCTCCTCACCAAAGCCGGAGAGTATCAATGGTTCCGCGCACGCGGCCAAGCCATCTGGGATGACGCCGGTCAAGTCCTTCGTATGTCCGGCTCTCTCCAGTGCGTGACGGATCGCAAACGTGCGGAGGACGCGCTCCGTCGGAGCGAACAACTCCTGCAGGATGTGGCCGATAACACCACGGCTGTCATCTACGTCAAGGATACCGACGGCCGTTTTCTGTCATGCCCGCGAGCGGATCGTCGCGGTGCGCGTCGAAGCCACATGACACCAGGATGAGTTGAGGTTGGAACGATCGCGCGACCGGCACCAGCACGCGACGCAGCGCGCCGGCGTACTCGGCGTCGCCGCAGCCGCCGGGCAGCGGGACGTTCACCGTCGCGCCCAGCCC
>DATIQH010000296.1:0-3399 GCA_035471155.1 Nitrospiraceae bacterium
CGGCAGATAGCGATCAGTCCGACAGAGGAGGATGTGCGGCTGAATACCGATCTCCCGGAGCTTATTGACGGAGTGCTGCGTCGGCTTGGTTTTCAATTCACCGGCTGTGCCGATGTACGGCACCAGCGTCAGGTGGACATAGAGCACGTTCTCGCGGCCAACGTCGTACGGCATTTGTCGAATCGCTTCGAGGAAGGGCAGGCTCTCGATGTCGCCGACCGTGCCGCCGATCTCCACGATCGTCACGTCCATTCCCTGAGAAATGCGCATGATGCACTGTTTGATCTCGTCGGTGACGTGAGGCACCACCTGCACCGTGCCGCCGAGGTAGTCGCCGCGACGCTCTTTCGTGATGACCGAATGGTAGATTCTGCCGGTCGTGTAATTGTTTTCTTTGGTGAGGGTCAGGGACGTGTACCGTTCATAGTGGCCGAGATCAAGATCTGTCTCCGCGCCGTCGTCGGTCACATAAACTTCCCCGTGTTGATAAGGATTCATCGTGCCGGGATCGACGTTGATGTAGGGATCGAGCTTGAGGAACGTGATCTTCAACCCTCGACTTTCGAGCAGGTTGCCGATCGAAGCCGAGGCGAGCCCTTTTCCCAAAGAAGAGACGACACCGCCTGTGACAAAAATGAACTTACTCATCGTAGCCCCCATCTTGTCGGATCGTATAATTCTGACGCGCATGCCATCGTGACCTATCGACTGAGAGTGGCCTTCGTCGCCGCCGATTCCCGTTTGATGACGTCACGCTGTTGGAGCTTCTCCGCTACCGGCTCGACGTCTCCCGGCGTATCTACCCGTAACGAGGCATATGTGGTTTCCCAAACTCTGATCGCAATGTTGTTCTCCAGCGCGCGTAACTGTTCAAGCTTTTCCGCATCCTCCAACCGTCCGGTGGGAAGGGACGCCAGCTTCAATAGGGAGTCGCGCCGGTACATGTACAGACCGAGGTGAATGTAATGCAACCCATCGACCGCTCGGCGGCTCACGTCGTCCCGCACCAATGGAATCGGCGCGCGTGAGAAATAAAGGGCGTTGCCGAGCTGGTCCGTGACCACCTTCACCACGGAAGAATTGTGCACATCTTCCGTCGAATCGATCGCGCGCTTCAGTGTGCCCATTTCTGCGCCACTCTCGATGAACGGCTCGATGAGATCCGTCAATAAATCCGGCTGCAACGGAATTTCATCTCCTTGTAGATTCACAAAATAGTCCCCGCCGAACATGCGAGCCACTCCGGCGACTCGATCGGTGCCTGTCCGATAATCTTCATCTATTATCACGGCGCGCCCGCCGAATTCTTCCACGGCCTGTTTGATCCGCTCATCGTCGGTGGCGACCAAGACCTCCGTCACCACGCGACAGGCCGCTGCCTGCTCATACACATGCTGGATCATGGGTTTTCGTCCGAGCATGACAAGGGGCTTTCCAGGAAAACGCGACGACCCGTACCGGGCCGGGATCACCACCGTGACGGACGGTCTGGCCTTAGTCATGGCCGAGAGCCTCCGAGAGCTGCTGCGCCGAAAGAGTGGCAGTACCAACCATACCGACCACGACACCCGCAGCATAGTTGGCCAGCGTTGCCGCGTCTCTCGTCGAAGCACCGGTCGACAGGGCGAGAGCCAAGGTCCCAATCACCGTATCGCCCGCACCGGTCACATCGTAGACTTGGCGGGCTTGTGTGGGGATGTGCCAGGAAACACCCTCGCCCTCGTACAAACTCATTCCCTTTTCGCCGCGGGTAATAAGGACCGCTCGGCATCCCAATCGCTGCCGTATGATCGCCCCGGCCTCATTGTTGGCCTGATCGTCATCGCCATGCACCCCGGCGGCCTGTGTCGCTTCAAGATGGTTCGGCGTGATGACTGTCGCCCCCTTATAGTAGCTGAAGTGTTCGACTTTCGGATCGACGACCAGGGGTATGCCGCGAAGCCCGGCGAGCCGCGTGAGTTCTGACATCAACGTGGCGCTCACCACCCCCTTGGCATAGTCCGACACCACGAGACAGGAAAGCTCCCGTAATCGCGACTCCACATAACGGAGAATCCGCCGTTGCATCGCCGGCTTGAGCTCCGCGCGGCGCTCGACGTCGTACCGCACGATTTGCTGGTTATGCGCGATGACGCGGGACTTTCTGGTAGTCGGCCGGTCCTGGTCGATCACGACCCCTCCACGCCCGGACCGTGTCGAGCCTAACTCTTTCAGAAGCATCCGGCCGCTTTCGTCCGAACCGATGACGCCGCAGAGGTCCGCTTTCCCTCCCAGAGCCAGAATATTATTGAACACGTTTGCGGCGCCGCCGAGCCTCAAGGATTCAGAGTCGACATGGACGACCGGCACCGGGGCTTCCGGCGAGATGCGGCTCACCCGGCCCCAGATATAATGATCGAGAATGAGGTCTCCGATCACAAGCACGGAGGCTTGCGGGAACCGCGAGATGTATTGCCGAAGCACATGAGGCGAGACTGCGCCGCCGTTACCCTTTGCCTCGGAGCCTGCCGCGGCTTGGCGCGCGGTTTTACCTACTGAATGGCCTTGCCGAATCGATCCCATCTGACCCACTCCGCCATTTGACCTTGCCCGTTCCAGGACCAGTAAATACGGAACGCTTTCCCGCGGATCTTCTCCTCACGCACGAATCCCCAAAACCGGCTGTCCAAACTTTGATCGCGATTGTCGCCCATCACGAAATAGGAATCTTCGGGCACGGTCACCGGCCCGAAATTATCGCGCGGATTGATCGTGCCGTCGATGACTCCGGGATCGATCCGTTGCGTAAACGATTTATCGTCGAGCGCGACCCCATTGACCAACACAGCTTTATTGCGAAGTTGAACCGTATCGCCCGGAGTCCCCACCACCCGCTTGATGAAATCCTTTTCCTCGTCTTCAGGAAACCGGAACACGATGATGTCCCCCCGCTGTGGCTTGCCGAATTCGATCAGGGCTTGCGAGGCGTAGCAATTGATGGGAGGAAAGCTCGCGGAAAATTTGCACTGGCTGGGCCATTGAATACCATAGGACAGCTTGCTGACGAGGATATGATCCCCGATCAACAGCGTGGGAATCATCGAACCGGAGGGAATCTTGAAGGCCTGGACGACAAACACCCGAATTGCAAAGGCCAGGAGCATCGCCACGATAATGGCCTCTGCGTACTCGCGAACGAGCGACTTCTTGACCGACTGCGCGACCGCCGACGGGGCATCGAACACGACCGGCGCTCCTGTGGCGTCCGTCCGCCCCTGCGGGGCCGCGGGCCTGAGGTCGTCCGATGGGGGACGCTTCGTCTCTCCGCTCATTCCTCACCGACTTTCAAGATAGCGAGGAACGCTTCCTGCGGCACTTCCACGCTCCCGACTGACTTCATGCGCTTCTTTCCTTCCTTCT
>DATIQH010000297.1:0-6019 GCA_035471155.1 Nitrospiraceae bacterium
GTGTTGGCCGCTCGTTCAGCCTTGCGCGAACGAGTGCCCTGGCCGAACCCATGGCTTGCCATGTTCGAGACTTGCCGACGGATGTCTTCCATAGTGGTCGTCAGGCTGGCATCAAGAGGATTCGGAAGACCCAACACCTCCCATCGGATTTTGGGTTTACGCGTCGCCCGCGCTCGGTTTTTCCTCGCTTTGTCGGCTCGCCACCCAGTGGATAGCTTCATGTGTGCTCCTTTTATAGAACCAGGCATCTCCTACTCGGGGAAACATTCTGCGGAGATGAGGGGGTCTGACAAAAATACCCAGGCCACTGCGTCCGTCTTTCTGCGAAGCAATAAGCGCAGAACAGGACAGACCGTATGAGCGACAGCTACTGCAAGATGAATCGCGCTGAAACAATCAAATGAGAATCAAGACCGCGAAGGCTAGTGCAGCTTGGTAGCCCATGCAGGTTACCATGGGTCACGTCGAGAGTCAAATAGGGTATTTAGCTAATGGTATCAATATGTGTGATAGAAAGGCCCTTGGCATGCGTTTGACAGAACTCTGGTTGAACGGGAGTGGGTATGTTGTATCGACGGGATAAATTGATCGTCTGAAGAGGAAGCTATCGAGAGTCAGCGGCACTACTCATTGTACATCCAGCTCTGATCGTGTCATAGCAGTAAGCGGCAGATAATCGAGGAATTTGCGACAGAGTGAATTTCGACATGCCGTCTGTGAATGGTGCATCCATGCACGCCTCCGTGCGGATGAGTTGCGCCTGGTGCACGCTGGAGGTCGAAGACTACATGGTACGAATCGATTCATGCATTAAGGAATTATATTGGTGAAAAGTGCCTCATGATGTACGGTAGAAATACGGTAGGGACACTCTATGGAACAGATTTCACATCGACCCTCAGCCTTAAATAGGTTTCGCCAACATCCTCGGGTCCGTATCTCTGCTCCTTTCATCTGCGCACTGTCTCATTGCCAGCCTTGTCGTTGGTTGAGGAGGCCTGGTATCGATTTAGGTGTGGTCTACGATCTTTCGATACGTGGCGCCCGAGTCAGCACACAGGCTGAGATCAAGCCAGGAGATGAGATTATGTTGAGCCTGCGTCTTCCCAAGCAAATCAAGCCTGCCGATATTACCGTCGCTACCGTGAAGTGGGCGAAAGATCAATTCTTCGGATTAGCTTTCACGGAATTGTCTCCTACCGCACAGAATCGTCTAAAAAGGTATGTGGCTGTGGTTTCTATGACTGCCCTGTAGGCGCTCACCCCCTCGTCGCCATATCGAATATTCTATCAGTATCTGTTACTTGACAGGCATGCGTCTCCGGTATCCTTCGCTGACGCATGTGCATGCCTCGGTTTGCCATAGTGGCTGGCTGTTGATCGCGCCGGTCGGACGTTCTGCTTGATGGGTTGTTGGGAGGTGCGAAAGCTATGAGCCCGACATTCCTGAACGGGGGGTTGGACTTCCGATCAGTCTGCGCGAGCCGGATCAAACTGTGACGATGAATGTCGATTCTGGCCTGACTCGCGTTCTTCAAATCAGATTACTTGATGGCCACCGCTTTGACTTCCTTGAACGTGGTCTGGCCAAGCAGGACTTTCTGGACTCCATCCTGCATGAGTGAGGTCATACCCTCTTCAAGGGCAGTGCGTAGCATCTCTTCCGTTCTCGCCTTCGTCTGAATCATGCGTTTGATTTTGTCTGATCCCAGAAGCAACTCATGGATGGCTACGCGTCCTTTGTAGCCAGTGCGATTGCAGGTTTCGCATCCCTTCCCGCGGGTTAGGCGGAACGTATTGTCTTGTGGGATGTTGAGCTTGTCCCAATGTTCAGGCCCATAACCCTGGCGGATTTCTTCGTATTCTATGGCCGTTCCAACGTACTGTTCTTTGCAATCTTTGCAAATTCGGCGAGTGAGGCGCTGGGCGAGGACTCCCAACATGGCATCAGCAAAACTGAATGGGTCGCAGCCCATGTCGAGGAGCCGGGTGACGGTTTCCACCGCGCTGTTTGTGTGGAGCGTACTCATAACGAGGTGTCCGGTCAAGGAGGCTTCAATGCCCATATCAGCCGTTTCTTTATCTCGCATTTCTCCGACCATGATCACGTCTGGGTCTGCTCGAAGGAACGCGCGCATGGCAGCGGCAAATGTGAAGTCGATCTTTGGCAGGACTTGAACCTGCCGGAGGCCATATTGTGTGATTTCGACGGGGTCCTCCGCCGTCCAGATTTTAAGATCTGGTGTGTTGATAAAGCCGAGGACAGAGTGCAGGGTTGTAGTTTTTCCTGAGCCGGTTGGTCCGACACAGAGAATGATGCCGTAGGGTTTTGCGGCGATGACCTTGATGGCCGCGAGGTTTCTGTCCGAGAATCCCATCTTGTCGAGAGGCAAAGGTTCGCTGGCCGCAAGCAGACGCATGACCACGTCTTCGTTATATCCGGCGGTGGGAATCGTCGCGACACGCAACTCGATCTCTTTGGTGTCGGACAGTTTAAATTTGATCTTGCCGTCCTGGGGCTTGCGCCGCTCTGCGATGTCGAGGCTCGCCATGATCTTTAGACGAGACACGATGGCGCGCCGATAGCTTTGCGGAATCTTCATGTATTCGAAACAGTCGCCGTCGACCCGGAAGCGGACAAGGGTCTCACGCTTTTCGCCATAGGGTTCGACATGAATGTCGGAGGCGCCTTGTCGATAGGCATCGGCGATGATTTGATTGGCGAGTCGCACGATGGCGTTATCGTTTTCGTCAAGCCCGCCTCCAGCATCCTCCACCGCCGCCTCTTGGGCTTCGCTGACGAGTTCACCGAGAATGTCGGAGACATTCTCGTCTAACTTGCGGAGACTGCCGGTATCACCCTGTCCTGTGGCGGAGCCGAGGAACTGGGCGATATCACGGCGGAGGCTGATCGCAAAGCGAATGTTCAAGCCAGGGAACGTCCGCTTAATATCCGCCACGCGATCGAGATCGCTCGGGTCGTCCGTCAAAATTTCGATGGCGGTCCGGTCCCGCTTGAGAGGCATCCAATGATTTTTCTTGAGGTAGTCGACATTGAGGTTTTTTAGGAGCTCGACATCGACGATCGTTCGCTCGCTGTACTCGATATAGGGGCATTTGTGAAACTGAGCGAGCGACTTGCCGATCTCGAGTTTCGGCACTTTGTATTTCTCAATCAGGATACTCTCGAAGTCCGACAGGCCTTTACGGGACTCGGCAATCGCATTATCCAATTCATTCTGGGTAATGCGGTTGCTTGTGACCAGGCGATCGAACTTGCTGGGGGCTTTCTTCGAAACCTTGCGGAGATTGAAGAAGGCGATGCCGAGCGCCTTGGCAATTTCAGCGACGGATTCTTCGTCTTTTCTCGTGAAGCGCACGCCACTTTTTTTGTTGAGGAGTTGAAGGACGCCCATCAAATACTTGTTGTCCGCCACAATCGGGTAGGTCAGGACCTGTTTGGTCTTGAATCCAGTCCGTTTGTCATAGGAGGTGTCGTGGACGAGTGAGGGATGGACGCCTTGCAATTCTGGGATGTTATAGGCGTCGGCAATGCTCACTGGGCGGAGATACTTGGCGCAGAATCCAGCCAGGCTTTGTTCGGTCAGAGGAATGCGGAATTCCTCAATACTGTCGATGTGAGGGACTTTGGAGAAAATCTCTTTCTTTTCCGGATCGAATGCGAAGATGGTGAGGTCTTCGGCGTCGAAAATGCTGAGAATTTCTTTGCGCAGATCAAGGAGAATATGGTCAAGGTCGCTGGCCGCATGAATTTGCTCAGTGATGCGCTTGACATTCTCGGCGAATGCCACTTTCTGCTGAAGTTCTTGCAGGTTTTGCGGGATGGGATTGGCGTGCATTACACGAACTCCTGGCCATCGACTACGAACGCCATCGCCGGCTCCGTATACTC
This sequence comes from Nitrospiraceae bacterium, assembly GCA_035471155.1. Lineage (GTDB taxonomy): Bacteria > Nitrospirota > Nitrospiria > Nitrospirales > Nitrospiraceae > Palsa-1315. The sequence continues at coordinate 3,914 of DATIQH010000297.1, forward strand.
AATGAAGCGTGCGTACGATTCAGGTGACCTCACGTGCCTCTTATGTCAGAGATTGAAGCTCAGTCTAGCTGATCACGGATGGAAGGCAAGGAAAAGGCGGTTTCACACTGGGATGGGTATGCGGGTAATTAGATAGATGCGCCGTGTTTCAGCGCGGTTGTGCGCCCGCGATATGAGTGGCGACTTGCGCCGGAGGCAGCTTGAGTTTCACTCCGTCCTTTCGCGATTTAACTTCCACTACTCCCTCTGCAAGACCCTTGTCTCCGACAACCACTTGGAAAGGCGCTCCCATCAGGTCCGCATCGTTGAACTTCACGCCCGCTCGCTCGTCCCGGTCGTCCCAGAGTATATCGAGCCCCGCCGCCCGCAGTTCGCCGTAGAGCTGCGCGGTGACCTGGGCGGTTTGTGCCGATTGGGTGAGCGGGAGGAGATGCACATGGAACGGCGCGATGGGAAAGGGCCAAATAATACCTTTCGCGTCGTGATTCTGTTCGATCGCCGACGCCGCTGTGCGTCCGACGCCGATGCCGTAGCAGCCCATGACAGCGAGGCGCTCTTTGCCATGAAGGTCGAGAAAGGAGGCGTTCATAGTTTCGCTGTATTTGGTGCCGAGCATGAAGACATGCCCTACTTCGATCCCTCTCGTTGCCTTCAAGGTCCCGCCATCTTTTTTCGGTGACGGATCTCCCGCGCAGGCGCTCCGTAGATCGGCAAACTGCTCGACCTGAAAATCTCGATCCCAATTCGCATCGACATAGTGGGTGTCGCTCTGATTGCCGCCGACGACCACGTTGCGCAAGGCTTTAACCGCGTGGTCGGCAATAATCCGAACCTGTTTCAGACCGACGGGACCGGCAAATCCTACCGGTGCGCCGGTGACTTGCTCGACGACGGCAGGTGTGGCGAGTTCAAGATCAGTGACACGCAGGAATCGTTGAATCTTGACCTCATTCGCCTCATGGTCTCCCCGTATCAACACGGCGACTGTGTCTGTCCCCGCCGAATAGAGGAGTGTTTTCACAAGGTGGGTAGGGGAGATATCCAAGAATTTCGTCACTTCTTCGACAGTCCGGCAGCGAGGCGTCTGTACCGCGCGCAAGGGACGGTGGGCCTCGGTGTCCATCTCAGCAGGAGGAAGTACTTCAGCCTGTTCGACATTGGCGGCGTAGGTGCCGGCATCGCTGTAGACGATGGTGTTCTCGCTTGTTTGAGCGAGCACCATGAATTCGTGAGATGAACTGCCGCCGATCAGGCCGGTGTCGGCTTCCACGGCACGGAAGGTGAGGCCGCAGCGCGTGAAAATACGATGGTAGGCATCGTACATCTTCTGATAACTGAGCCTGGCGCTCGCTTCGTCCTGATCGAAGCTGTAGGCGTCCTTCATAATGAACTCACGCCCCCGCATGAGGCCGAAGCGGGGACGAATTTCATCTCGGAATTTTGTTTGGATTTGATAGAAGTTCAGCGGCATCTGCCGATAGGAGCGGACTTCGCGCCTGAACAGGTCAGTGATCACTTCCTCATGAGTCGGCCCCAAGCAGAACTCGCGCTCGTGGCGATCCTTGAAGCGGATCAATTCTTTGCCGTAGAAACTCCATCGGCCGGTTTCTTGCCACAACTCTGCGGGAGACGCAATGGGCATGAGAAGCTCCTGGGCTCCGGCCCGGTTCATCTCCTCACGTATGATCTGCTCGACTTTTCGAATGACCCGGAGGCCGAGCGGGAGGTATGTGTAGATGCCGGCTGCCACCTTGCGAATCAGGCCGGCGCGGAGCATGAGCCTATGGCTGACAGTTTCTGCCTCGCCAGGGTCTTCTCGCAATGTAGGGATTAAGACTTGGGAGGTCCGCATGGGTCAGTGGGAAAGATTACACGTCATCAAATATGAAATGCCGATGAGCAAGGGAGTATTTTGTCGACAGGCGACCCCCAGGATTTTGGACACATGATCTATTTCAAAAAGAGCCGTTCAAGGTCATTCCAGAACGCAAAGATCATGACGCCCACTAATAACACGAGGCCGGCCTGTTGCGCGAGTTCTCTCTGGCGTTCACCGAGGGGTTTTCGGAGGATGCCTTCAATCAGAAAAAACATCAAGTGGCCACC
>DATIQH010000298.1:0-5968 GCA_035471155.1 Nitrospiraceae bacterium
CCGTCTTTGGTGAGAAACACGGTCTCCATCGAGCTGCGCCCTTGCGCCACCAGTCGCTCCAGATATTGCAATACGAGCGGCTCCTGGCCGCGCGGCACGAGGTCCCAGAGCTTCATCGACAGCATTTCATCGAGCGTGTATTTCAGCTTCTCAATCCCCGTCTTGTTCACATGAACGAATCGTCCGTTCCGGTTCAACTGATAGATCATCTCAGGAGAATGTTCGATCAAATCGCGGTATTTTTCTTCCAACCGGCGCACGTCCACCACACGCTGTTCGATTTGGCCAAACGACCGTTGAAGATTCTCCGCCATCTGATTGAACGCTTCGGCGAGCCCTTCAATTTCATCCCCGGTCTTCAGTTCCAAACGACGGTCCAATCGTCCGCTGCCGATCTCGCGCACGCCGTCGTGCAACAACTGAATGGGACGGGCGATCCTGCGCGCGACGACCACCCCCGTCCCCCACAACACGGCGAGCACGAGCAATCCATAGAGCAGCACCTTCGCCACGAGTTCGGCGAGCGGCGCATAGGTCTCCTGGGGATCCTGCCGCACCACGGTGATCCATTGATGGCCCCCGAGGCTCCCTGCGGCCAAGCTCTCGCTGAATCGGACCGGCGCGAACCCGATCAATGCGTTGTGGCTCCCATGCGTGTCGTCCGCGACGACAGTCCAACCGGCCTTCAGCCCATCGAGAGCGCGGATCAATTCAGGCTTTACGGTATGCTCTTCCGGGGACAAGACCGGACAGATCACCGGCACACCATCTGAGCTGAATAACATCGCATGGCCGGTGGCCCCGATGGTGCTCTCGGCAATGGCATGGAAAATCGTGTCGCGGCGCAACAGAATGGTGACCGTTCCAATCACGCCCTTTTTTGCATCGTCAAGAATAGGCGCCGCCACCACGATCACGTGGCTCCCGAAAGCCGGTTCGAAAGCGATCTCGCTCACATAGCCCTTGGAATCTCCCCCTTTCACAACCGCTTGCCACCATGCTGTCTTCCCGTAATAGTACTCCACTTGTGGAATGGAACTGACGACCAGCGCCCCTTGCTGATCGGTCACCAGAATCCCCACATAGTCCGACTTGCGGATATCGTGCCACCGGATGAGGTAGTTCGTAACGATGCGATTTATGAAGAGAGGAAACTCGCTTTGCTTGCCCCGCTGGTGCCACCGCTGCTGCCACTCCTTGATCATGCTCTGGATGCTGTCGGCACCCTTTCCTTCGTACGTGCGGTTGGCTTCGGTGACGGCGGTGTGAAGCAAGGGAGTCGTGGCGAGCTGCTGGGCTTCATTCATCCCGCGGCTCACCTGCATTTCGACGCGGCGAGCGGCTTCCACGGCGACTTCCTTGAAGTTGGCGCCGGTCATTTCTCGGAGCGCGCGCCGCTCCTCGACATAGGTGAGCCCGAGCAGAAGGGTCAGAGGCAGGAGTCCGACCAGTACGATCGCTGCGATGATCTTGCGCTGGAGACTATGAGACTGACTCCAGAGTGTCATGGGTGTGCCCAATCTCGCTATTGGCACGGGACTCGCGAGACTTGCGAGAACAGCGGGACGGGTCGAACGTTTCACCCTCACGAGTCGCGCCTGTCGCGCACGTCTCGCTTCTCGCGCCTGTGACTTCGACTAACTTCGCTTCAACAACCGTCCAGCGCCTCCCGGCCAGAGCAACAGCAGCGGGCTCGCGACGAAAACGGACGAATAGGTCCCGAAGATCACGCCCCACAATAGGGCAAGGGAGAAGTCGTGCAAGACCTCTCCGCCCGCCAGTGTCAGGGGAATCAGCACCAACACGACGGTCAAACTGGTGACAATCGTGCGGCTCAAGACTTGGTTGACCGCTTGATTGATGATTGTTTCTTCGCTCTCTCGCCGCCGCATCCTGAGATTTTCCCTGATTCGGTCGAACACGACGACCGTATCCGTCATCGAATAACCGGCTAATGTCAGCAACGCCGTCACGACAAGCAGGGTAATTTCCTTATCCAGGATATAAAAAGCGCCTAACACCGCCAACACGTCGTGAAAGGTCGCCAGGGCCGCGGCGACGCCAAAACGAAGCTCAAATCGCGCCGCCACATACAGAATGATTCCGGCAAAGGAAATGAGGACCGCAATGAGCGCATCCTCTTGAAGCTTCTTTCCGATGACCGGTCCAATTTCCGAACTGGAATCGACCACGAAATGGTTCGAGGGAAATTCCTTCGTAAAGACGGCCACGACCCGATCGGCAACCTTTTCCTCGATGGTTGTCGACGCCTTCAGGCGAATCAGGAGTTTGTTGTCCTGCCCGAACTCTTGGAGCTCAGCGTTGTCCAGGCCGTTCGCCTCTAGGACCTTTCTTGCTTCATCGATCCGGATCGCCTGGTCGAACTTTAACTGTACTGCAGTCCCACCCGCGAAATCGATGCCGAGATTCGCCGCCCCCCGGCCAATCTGAATAAGCGCCACAAGGCCCAGCACCACCATGATGCCAGAAAAGAGAAAGGCCCAACGGCGTTGCGCCATGAAATCGATATTGGTTTTTCCGAGGATCTCTAACATGCCGGCTCCTTCGAACTAGATGCTTAACTGTCCCACTTTCTGTCGTTGATTCAAGAGGTCGAAGATCACTTTGGTGCCGATCAGGGCTGTAAATAGATTGATGCCGATTCCGAGACACAAGGTCACGGCAAACCCTTTGATCGGTCCCGTGCCGAAGAGGAACAGCGCCACCCCGGTAATCAAGGTGGTCACGTGAGAGTCGACAATCGTCAACAGCGCCTTGTCGTATCCTCCATCCACTGCCAAACGAACTGCTTTCCCGGATCGCAGTTCTTCGCGAATACGCTCGAAGATCAGGACATTTGAATCGACGCCCATCCCGATTGTGAGCACGATCCCGGCGATTCCCGGCAGGGTCAGGGTGGCGTTGAGCGCAGACAGAGCCCCAATCAAACACAACAGATTGAGCACCAGCGCAAAGTCCGCAATCACGCCGGACAGTCTGTAATACACGATCATGAAAATGACCACCATGGCGCCGGCGAACAGCGTGGCCTGCACGCCTTTCTCGATCGAATCTTTTCCCAACGACGGTCCGACCGTGAGGTCTTGAATGATCTTCAGCGGAGCCGGCAAGGCGCCGGCCCGAAGCACGATGGCCAAATCGTTGGCCTCTTGCATGGAAAAAGTCCCGGTGATTTGCGCGCGCCCTCCGGTAATGCGGTCCTGAATCACCGGCGCCGAGTAGATCGTATTGTCGAGCACGACGGCCATGCGCTTCTTGATGTTGTCGCCTGTAATCCGTTCGAATTCCCGACCGCCCTTCCCGTCGAATTCGATCGAGACATAGGGATCGTTGAATTGACCGATCGAGACGCGCGCATCGCTCAACACGTCGCCGGTCAGCATGACTCGTTTTTTTACGAGATAGGGGATGCGATATTCCCGGCCAGTGTCTTTATCGACCACCCGCTCAAAGAGGATCTGATCGCCTGCGGGCAGCTTCGCCTCGGCCTGCTTCAGGACTTCCTCCTCCTTGTCTTTCGGAATACGGCCTGGCAGATCGAGCTTCGACTGGTTGTCTTCGTCGAGCATCTTAAATTCGAGCAACGCCGTCTCTTTGATCAGATCCCTGGCGCGCTTGGGCTCTTTGACACCGGGCAGCTGCACGACGATCTGCTTCAACCCCTGCCGCTGCACGATCGGTTCTGACACGCCGAACTGATCGATGCGGTTCCGGATCGTTTCCAGCGCCTGGTTGATGGCGGAATCTTTGATCCGTTTGGCCTCGACATCCCGCAATTCCCACACCAGCCGGTTGGCCGATCCGGCAGACGCTGTCTCGCTGAAGGTCGGATAGTCGTCGACCAACTTCTGGATCTGCTCCTTGAGTTCGGCGTTCTGGAATTGAATCGTCACCTGGGCTGGTCCCGTCCGCGCCACAGACTCCACGGGAATTTTCTTTTCGACCAATACATCCTGAAGGGACGCGACCGATCGATCGACGGCAATCTCGACCGCGCGATCTTCGTCTACTTCCATCACGAGATGAATCCCGCCTTGGAGGTCCAAGCCCAGCGTGATGCCCTTACTCGGCATCACCTTCTTCAGCCAATCAGGCAGCCCTTGATAGAATGGCTGATAGGTGGGGATAAAGAAGACCACCGACAGCACCACCACCGACGCCAACAATAGTAACCGCCCACCCACTTTTTTCATGTCGTCTGATACCCCTTCATCCTGTGTGGTCTACGAGTCTTTCTCTTTATCCTTATCCTCGTCGTCGCCACCGCGTAATCGAGCGATCTGATCTCGCTGTATCCGAATCTTCGTATTGTCGGATATCTGCAGCGTCACCGTGTCTTTCCCGAGATTCGTCACAGTGCCCCAGATCCCTGATGCTGTGACGACCTTGTCGCCCTTCTTCAGCGCTTCGAGCAACGCCTTCTGCTGCTTCGCGCGTTTCTGTTGCGGCAAAATGACCAAGAAATAGAAAATCACGAAGATCAGCGCGAACGGAATGAGGGAAAGGATCGTGCTGGTAGTGGAACCTCCTGCTGCCCCTCCACCGAACAACTGAGCCATCACAACCGATTGCATGACCATGCGAACTCCTCTCCAACTAGGTTAATCCCCTCCGGCATACCGATGTAGGTCGCCATCCGCCGGGACTGCGGCTGAGACGTCCGATGCAGCCATGTCGCGGGATCGATAAAATTCCTCCCGGAACGCCCGTAACGTTCCCTGTGCGATCGCCGCCCGCACCTGGCCCATCAGGCCGGCAAAATACCAAAGATTGTGGATCGTATTCAGTCTCGATGACAACATCTCTTTCATCTGAAAGAGGTGGTGCAGATAGGCGCGTGAGTAGCGTGCGCAGACCGGACAGCCGCAAGCCGGATCGATCGGCTGCTCATCCCGAACGTACTGCGCTTGCTTGATCACCACTCGTCCGAAACTCGTAAAGAGCGAGCCGGTCCGCCCATGGCGCGAGGGGACCACGCAATCGAACAGATCGATCCCGCGCGCTGCCCCTTCGATCAAATCCTCCGGCATCCCCACACCCATCAAGTAGCGTGGCTTCGAAGCAGGCAGTTCAGGCACCGTCACATCCAACATGGCGTACATTTCTGCTTTCGATTCCCCCACCGAAAGCCCGCCGACCGCGTAGCCTTCGAACCCAAGCCCGACGAGGTCGCGCGCCGAGGTCACGCGAAGATCTCTATCCAACCCGCCCTGCACGATGCCAAAGAGAGCTTGATCTGTCCGACGCCGACTGGCCTGGCATCGTTGTGCCCAGAGGGTGGTCCTCCGCACCGCATCGCGCACGACCTCTCTCTCAGCCGGCAAGGCCACACAGTGATCGAACGCCATCATGATATCGGCGCCCAACGCTTCTTCAATTTCAATGGCGGTCTCTGGCGTAATGAAATGTGTGGACCCATCGAGATGCGATTGAAAGCTCACTCCCTCATCCGTCACTTTGCACAGTTTGGCAAGACTGAAAATCTGAAATCCACCGCTGTCCGTCAAGATAGCTCCGGGCCACCCGGTAAACCGATGCAATCCACCCATCTCAGCGATAATCTTGTGCCCAGGACGCAGATACAGATGATAGGCATTGTTCAGCATAAGACGAAAGCCGAGCTGCTCTAAATCGGCTGGATCGACTCCCTTGACCGGCCCCAACGTACCGACCGGCATGAAGGCCGGGGTATCGATCTCGCCATGGGCGGTGCTGAGTCTCCCCAACCGTGCGCTCGTCTCACGGTCCGCATGCTGAACCGAAAAATCCATGATCCCTCTTGCTGGCTACATCTGCTCAGGCGCGGAAATCCCAAGTACGGCGAGTCCATTCTTCAAGACTTGCTGGATGCCGCTCATCAGCGCCAATCTCGCCGCAGTCCGTTCGGGAGTCGGCGTCTCCTTCTGCATTCCTTCACTCGATATTAATCCCTCAGGCGTTACCGCCG
>DATIQH010000299.1:0-2049 GCA_035471155.1 Nitrospiraceae bacterium
GCAGGTGTTGCAGCAGGCCTCCATGGCAGCCATGGCGCAGGCCAACTCGGCGCCACAGGCTGTGCTGTCCCTGCTGCGTGGCTCAACGGGGGTTCAGTTCTAGTCTTCCAGGTGGACCGGGCCTGCCAGCGCAGCCCGGGCCACCTTTGGGCATTTTTGAGATACGGTCATGAGCACCAGCAGTAGTACCATTTTCAACGGCAACAGCCGGTACGCATCCGATTTTCAGTCGGTAATCGACCGCGCCGTGGCCATCGCATCGCTCCCGCTGGTCCAGATGCAGAGTGTGAAGGTAGACTTGGGCGATCAATCCACTGCGCTCAACTCCATCGATTCGAAATTCTCCGCTTTGCAGTCGGCTCTTTCGACTCTGGAGACCTCGGCCATATCGGGCTCGCTTACCTCCTCAATATCCGACATGTCCGTGCTCAAGGCTACAGCGGGTGCGGGCGCATTTGAAGGCTCGTACTCACTTCAGGTGCTCACACTCGGTTCCTTTGCCAGCGTCATGAGCAGCGGCGCCGTGAGCGACCCCACAGCGGGGAGTATCAGCACGGCTACGAGCTATACGCTGGTGGTGGGCGGCAAAACGTTCGCCGAAATCAAACCCACGGGCGGCTCGCTCAGCGACCTGGCGACGGCCATCAATGCCCAAGCCGGGTCGGATGCGCAAGCTACGGTTGTGAACGTGGGTTCCTCATCCAGTCCCAGTTACAGACTGTCGCTGCAAAGCAGGAAACTGGGCGATGTGAACATCACGCTTACGGGCGATGCCGGCAATCTGCTGGATGTGAAGGACGCGGTGGGCAGCAGCTTTATAAAAGGCGAAATGGCCGAATATCAGGTCACCGGCGCCACCGCACCCATCGAAACGGATAGCCGCACCGTGACGCTTTCGACCGGTTTAACGGTAGAGTTGTTGAAAGAGAGCACGGGGCCTGTTACCGTTTCTGTCGGCCGCAACGCGAATGCCATTTCGGACGCGCTGAGCTCGTTCGCCATGGCCTACAACGCCGTCGTGGATGAACTGGACAACAACCGCGGTGAAGGCGGCGGAAGCGTGAGCGGGCATAGCATCGTTTCGTCGCTTTCCCAGACGCTGCGCCAACTCGCGAACTATACCGATCCCACCACAGGATTGTCCCTGGCGACGGCGGGCCTGGGGTTTGACAAGAACGGCAAACTCACTCTGGAGTCCGAGATCTTTGCAAATGCCACCAAGAACGGCGCCGGAGGCGTGTTGAGGTTTTTGGGTGGGGTAGAAACCGGCGCGTTCCTGAAGGCCGCCGGCGATGTTCTGAACGGGGTGAAGAATACAAGCGATGGCACCCTGAAGTCGGCCATCGATTTGCTGAACGCGCAAATCACAAGGCAGGATAAGCACATCAGCGACGAAGAGGAACGAATCAATACGCTGCGAGAGAGCCTGCAAGCGCAGATGGCGGCCTCCGACGCGCTGATCGCTTCACTCGAACAGCAGGTGACGTACTTCAGGAACATGTTCCAGGCGATGGCCGATGCGAGCAACCAGTTCAGCTAAAGAGAACGAGCAGGCACTCGCTTCTTTAGACCGGGCCTTGCGCCAGGTGATAGCGCAAGGCCTGTTCCGGGACGCTGAAGAACTGCTGATGCGGTACTGCGGACGGCTCGAGGCCGGGCTAGCCGAGCTCGGCGGCACAGAGCGAGCGCGTCTCTTGGGCAACAGCCTCGAGTTGCTGGAGCATATACGCCGGAGCGCTCTGGCCGCGCGATCTCACATCGCCCACCGGCTTTCGGAAATCGGAACCGTGATTCCTTACGTGTCAACCTCTGTGCAGCACAGTTGGGAAGTTGAAGGCTGACTCCGTGTCCCCACCTGAGTCGGATACGGCGATACACCAAGGTTATTGACACCGTAGTTCCACACCCAAATGTCCACGGTGACGGTCTGTCCTGTCAGGACGGCCTGGAACACGGCTATACCGGGTGCTGTTCCGATTATGGTGTGCCCGAATTAAACCCAGTAGGTCCAGGACCAACGCTTTCGCAGCATCCAGGGGGTGCATGATG
>DATIQH010000300.1:0-3595 GCA_035471155.1 Nitrospiraceae bacterium
GCGGGTCCCTGGGTGCCTCGTTCTCAGGTTAAGCAAACAATGAACTCACCGACTCATCTTCATGGATTCGTCGAATCGCTTCACCTAACAGTGGCGCGACCGATAATTGATGTAACTTCGGACAGATCTGCTCTTTGCCCCGTAACGGAATTGAATTGGTCACGATCACTTGCTTCAAACAGGACTGCTGGATCCGCTCCAATGCCGGCCCGGTGAGCACCGCGTGGGTACAGGCGGTCCACACTTCCCGAGCCCCTCGATCCATACAGGCCTGCGCCCCCTTCACAATGGTCCCGGCCGTGTCGATCATGTCGTCCAGGAGTAGCGCACTCTTCCCTTCGACGTCTCCGATGATGTTCATAATCGCCGTCTGATTCGGGCCTTCACGCCGCTTGTCGATAATCGCCAAACTTGCTTCGAGCCGTTTCGCAAAGGCACGGGCCCGCTCGACTCCGCCGGCGTCCGGCGAGACGACCACCAGGTCGCTCACCTTTTTCTTGGTAATGTAATCCAGCAGGACGGGCAACGCGTAGAGATGGTCCACCGGCACATTGAAGAACCCCTGGATCTGCCCCGCATGGAGATCCATTGTCAGCACCCGATCGGTGCCGGCAGTGCTGATGAGATCGGCCACGAGTTTCGCCGAGATCGGCACACGCGGCTGATCTTTACGATCCTGACGCGCGTAACCGAAATACGGGATGACTGCGGTAATACGATTTGCGGAAGATCGTTTGAGCGCATCGATAATAATCAACAACTCCATGAGGGAATCGTTGACCGGCTGGCAACTCGACTGCACAACGAACACATCGCCACCGCGAACGTTTTCCTCAATCTTGACGCGAATTTCGCCGTCACTGAATGACCCGACCGTGGCATCGCTGAGCTTGGTGCCAAGGTACGCACAAATTTCATGGGCCAGGGCCGGATTCGCGTTGCCAGAGAATATCTGCAGTTCTCCGCTCATCGACTCCTCAGAGAGTTTCTGGATGCGACCGCGCACATTCTAATTTCGTATAGGGTTCATCTCGACGGCGGGCGTCGGTGGGCGTACTCGGGACCCGCCTACCTCTATTCGCTGCGCGCTGTTGAGGAAGCCAGCTAAGGGTTGAAACTGTAACGGAATGTACAGGGAGTTGTCAATCGAGCCACGGCGGAGCCTGGTGGTTTCTATCGCCAGCCGAGCGAACCCGCACAGGTGGGAACGACGAATGCCTTCATTGAGTTCTCGCTCACGAACTGGGTCAGGGCTAGGCGCGCACGCGCCTCGTCCGCAAACAGGCCGAACACCGTCGCTCCACTTCCAGAGAGCAATGCGATCTTGGCTCCGTGAGCCTGCAAGCTCCGTTTAATCTCCCGGAGCTTCCCATGCGCGGCGAAAACCGGCGCTTCGAAATCATTCTCTGCCGCGGCAATCAATTGATCCCAGCTCACTCGCGATTGCCGGTCGAGTTCCTGCTGGACCGACGACAGAGGTGCCACCGCAGTTCTGGTGCCAGCCAGTTCTTGATAGGCCCACTTGGTGTTGACCCCGAACCCCGGATTGACCAGCACGACCCATCGAGTTCCTTCAAAGACGACCGGCCGAACCGTTTCTCCCCGGCCCGCCACAAATGCTGAAGGGGCAAAGAAAAAGAAGGGCACATCGCTCCCTAATAATTGTCCGATACCGGCCATCTTCGCCGGAGACCACTTCAACTGTAACAACTGGTTCAATCCTATGATGGTCGCTGCAGCATCGCTGCTCCCGCCACCGAGGCCGGCCCCCATCGGAATCCGCTTTCGCAGCTTGATGTCGAGCCCGATCGATCGCTGAGCACACGCCAATACCTCGGCGGCTGCGCGATAAACGAGGTTGCTCTGATCTGCAGCCAGATCCGTCGCGTCGCATCTCAGCCGAATACCCTGCATGTCAGCGCACAAGCTGATCTGCACCTCGTCTTCGAGGGCAACTGTTTGCATGATCGACCAAAGATTATGAAATCCGTCGGCGCGGCGGTCGAGGATACGCAGGATGACGTTGATTTTAGCAGGAGCGAAAACGGTGATCTCGGAGGGATTCGGCTGCGGATTAATCGCGGCCTCCCTTGATGGCATACTTCTCTAGTCGATAGCGAAAGGATCGCGTGTTGAGCTTGAGAAGCCGTGCAGCCTTCTTCTTCACCCACATGGTCCGCTCAAGCGCCTTCAAGAGCAGATCTTTTTCAATGCCATTGATAAGCCCTTCCAAATCCAACCCGTCCTCCGGCAAGTCGGTGGGCACACCCTGCGGTTGAGGAGTCACAACTCGATGAAGCCAGCCACGAATATCCTCGCCCGAGACAGGCGCACCGGCAGAAAACGTGACTACGCGCTCAATCAAATTTTCAAGCTCGCGCACGTTGCCGCGCCACTCGTGGCCCAACAACACATGCATAGCTTCCGATGTCAATACGGGGGCAGGCTTGCCGCTTTCTTGTGAAAACTTCTCGATGAAATGTTTCACGAGAAGAGGAATGTCCCCTGTTCGAAGCCGCAACGGTGGGAGTCGAATCGGGATCACATCTAACCGGTAGTACAAATCTTCGCGAAATGAGCCATCAGCAACGGATTTTTCAAGATCCTTATTGGTCGCGGCCACGATGCGCACATCGACCTTGACATCTTGGTTGCCGCCTACACGCCGAAACTCTCGTTCCTGAATGACGCGCAGCAGCTTGACTTGAATCGTCGGGGTCGTATCGCCAATTTCATCCAAAAAGATCGTGCCGCCGTTGGCGACTTCAAATAATCCCGCTTTATTGGCCATCGCGCCGGTAAAAGATCCCTTCATATGCCCAAAGAGTTCGCTTTCGAGCAAGGTCTCCGGCACTGCGCTGCAATTCACCGCCACAAATGGCATTGCACTCCGGACACTATTATAGTGAATCGCGCGCGCCACCAACTCTTTTCCTGTTCCGCTCTCCCCGCAAATCAGCACATTGCTCTTGGCGTCCGCGACTTTGCGCACCACATCGAACACCTTTTGCATGCCCTCGCTTTGTCCGACGATCTGTGCAAACGAAGACTGGCTCGCCATCTCGCGCTTTAATAAAATGTTTTCCGCCGAGAGGCGCCGTTTCTCCAAAGCATTGCGGATGATCAACTGCACTTCGTCGACCTGGAATGGCTTGGTCAGGTAATCATATGCGCCCTGCTTCATGGCATCGACCGCCGAGTCCGCGGTTGCAAATGCCGTAATAACAAGAACCACGGTTTCCGGAGAAGAAGATTTCACCGCCTTTAGAACCGCCATACCATCGGCTTTCGGCATACGGAGGTCGGTGATGACGAGATCGAAGATTTCCTTGCCCACATAACCGATGGCCTCTTCGCCATCCGACGCTTCGGTCACGACATAGCCCGCCCGCTTGAGCATGATGCTCAAGACTTCTCGCAATCCCTTCTCATCATCGACAACTAGGATCTTTTCCATGGCGTCCGTCCCTCATGCCATAACCGCACTCCGGCATCCCCTAAGCGCGGCATACATACGACAAATCGCGAGCCCTGACGCTCCTGACTTTCAACCTTGATCCAGCCCCCGTGCAGATCGACGATACGATGTACCGCT
>DATIQH010000301.1:0-2984 GCA_035471155.1 Nitrospiraceae bacterium
GTTCATCTTGAGCCGGCCACGATCGCCCTCCTCGGCGCGAGTTTGTTCATGCTGATCGGTCATGCGAGACGGAAGCAGGAGAATGCCGAAGAGTTGTCGTATCTGACGGATGTCGAATGGAAAACCATCTTCTTTTTTATCGGGTTGTTTATACTGGTCGGCGGGTTGGTGAAGGTCGGTGTGATTCGCTACCTGGCGGATCAGTTAGTTTCGGTGACGCAGGGAAATCTTGTAGGCTCCACGATGGCAGTGCTCTGGGGGTCGGCCATGCTCTCAGCTGCGGTGGATAACATTCCCTATGTCGCGGCGATGAATCCATTGATTGTAGACCTCGCTCGGTCGTTACACCCGGAAATTTCAGACTATGCCACCTTGGTGCATCAGCCGGATATCATTCCGCTGTGGTGGGCTCTGGCCCTTGGAGCATGTCTGGGAGGAAATGGCACGATCATTGGCGCGAGCGCGAACGTCGTGATCGTGGATATTGCGCGTAAAGCCGGCTATCCCATTTCGTTCTGGCAGTTCTTCAAGTTTGGCTTTCCCGTCATGGTGGGGTCGACACTGATAAGCTCGATGTACCTTTGGTTTCTCTTTCTCCACTGACAGACGCTGTTATACTGGTCTAGATCCTCAGTTTGGCCGGATCGGACGTCCCGCTCGGCGAAGTCACACTAATCAGGTGGGATTTCATTTAGGTTATGGCGTGGTTTGAGTTGGGTGCCTAGACATCGATTAGGAAGTTTATACCTGGCTCACGGGGGTAAGGACCTTAAATATCTTTGAAACCCGATGGGCCAGGCCCGTACCGGTGAAGTCACTCGGAACTTTGTACTTGGTTGGATGTCAACGGATATTCGGTCCCTGTCATTATTTGTCGTTTTAGGATCCTACCGTGGGTGACCGTCGATTTCCCTCTCGGAAGTCAATTCCTCCTCCCAGCGACGTACTCTTGCTTGCCCTCGCTTACACAGAAGAGTAAAATCGCACCCCTACTTACCCACATCGATAGGAGGTGCTATGGCCGTCCGCACCACTCCCTCAAAACCACGGGTTTCTCTCGACCGAAGCATCGAACGGATGCGGAAACAGCTCACCGAGTTTGCTCCATTCCTCGGCAAGGGTAAGCCGACGCGCAGTCTGGACGAATTCGACCTGGAAACTGAACGGCTAATCGAAGAGCTGCTTGGGCAGACGTCTGACTTGCTGCACGCCTATGAGTATGCTGAGCTGGGTGAGGCGGCAGGATTGATCAACATGACGGATGAGGCGCCGGAAGGCACCGGCATGGATAGTGATCGGCAAAGCCTGCTGCAGCGCGGCCGCGTGTTGGAGAGCTGCGTGTCGGAATTGGAAGCGCGCCGTTCGGCAACACCGAAGAAATCTAAAATCGGGCGCACGCTCATTGGTCCACAGATCGCCGAGCACATGTCCGCCGAAATCCGAAGCCTGTCGCAAGACGATAGTCTGAGACAGGCCGGTCAGCTGATGCAGCAATGGAGGCTGGGGGCTCTACTCGTCACAAACAGCCAATCATATGTCGGTATCATCACTGATTCGGCACTGGCCCGCGAGGTGGTGGCCAAGGGGCTGGATCCCAATACGACCGTGGTCAAAACATGCATGCGGACACCGGTAGCGACCATTGAAGGTGATCGGCCGATTATCGATGCCGTGCGCTTGATGAAGGAGCGGGCTACTCGGCATCTGGCCGTGACACAAGATGGACAGATCATCGGCGTGATATCCGTCTCCAATATTCTGCGGTACTACTCGGGCGTCGCCTAGCAACACTTCGCGCGTCGTTCATGAATCGTAGGTCGCCTTGCGAGAGATGTTTCTTATTTATGCCATCGAGTCTGAGCCATGCGCCATCTGCTTTTGTTCCCAGTGATTCACTCCTGTAGAAAGAGAGGTGAGAGATGGGGCCGACCAAAGCAATCGTGAAAGAGGATGGACTCTATGAAGTGGTAGGAGGAAAGCTGATTAAGGACGGGTTTGCCAGCCGGCAGGAACTTGAAGACTATGTAAAGCATCATTATGTGACGTTGCCGGTGCGTGATAACGCGGGGAACCCGTGGCTGCTCGATGGGAAACCGGTGTATTGCTTCCGTGGCACGCAATACGAAACAGTAGACGATCAGAGGGTTCATCTCGCGCGCTGTTCGGATTGCGGTGGCATGGGAATCAGATCAGATGAATTTACGGTCGAGTCGGATTGTATCCGTTGCACGGCCTGCGGGCATGAATTCGATGCACGACTGGAGATGATGGAAACGTAAGGGGCGGTCTGTCCTATCCCCCCTGCTCGCAGACCGCGCACGATCAGAATGTGCTCGGTCGATGCGCGCAATAGGGGATAGATCCAGACCACCCCTTGAGCAGAAAGTACAAGCGAGCTTGGAGGGAGTATTTAGAGTGGAATATTCTGGGGTGTCAGTGAGTGGACGAGGGAGAAAACGGTGTCACCGAGAGGGGTGGTGCACCAGGAGGGCCGCGTGTCCATAGAGAGAGGATGGGGCTACGCGAGCGAGCGCGATATTTTTAGCAATATCGGTTACTTACGGATCATTCCACACTTTTTTCAACGCGGATGCTCTCAAATAACATTGTTCTTTCGAGACCTTTATACCTCTGCAAGAGTCTGCAAGTGAGCACGAGGTATACCCATGTATGTCTGGGGAAAATTTTGATGTATATTGTATTGACACATAGGTTAAAGAGAGTTAGGATTTCGACGCTACATACATACCGATGAGCCAGTTTAGGGCACCTGGGCCTGCGCGGTGAACATAAGTGGCTTGATAGTCGATTAGGGGTGGTTTTCAATTCCTTAATAAGGAGGGCAGGGTATGGCTAGTACAACCTGGGGGGCGGCGGAGCGGGGCTACGATATGTCGCTCTGGTACGATTCGCGACCCCTGAAGATCGGCTGGTTCACCATGTTGGCGGCAGTGGGCGCCGAAGTCGTGTTTCAACGCGTCTTC
>DATIQH010000302.1:0-4344 GCA_035471155.1 Nitrospiraceae bacterium
GGAAGCTTCATGGTCAGATCCTTGTGGTCGTGCACGTGGGACGATTCAACTGCAGATGGATACTCACTAGACCGGCTGCCCGACGGTCTGAAGGGATTTCACCAATTCGAGCACGCGATTACGGATATCGGGATTGATCTCCGTAAAGCGTACTCCCATGCCAGGGCTAAAGGTGTATTGGTCCGCTTTGGGGCAGACCCACGCGACAAGGCCCTTTGCCGGCAGCCATTCTTCTGGTTGTGCTGGCAGCGAAAATTCAAGGGCAAGCTTGGTGCCGACCGGTAAAGTATTTGAACTTTCGATAAAGAGTCCCCCTCCGCCGATGCCGCTTGCGCGGCTTTCGAACTGCTGACCCTCTGGAGTGATGTATTTGACACGGAAGGGGAGGGTCACTCGAGGCTCATTCCTGGTTTCTCGGCTCGCTTGAGGTTTCCGATAGGCCAGAATCTGATCGATGATGAAGTCCCAGGACAGGTTGCCCATAGGTTCGCCATTGATCCCTAAAAGTGTGATCACTTCACGTGCCGCATCAAGATCGAGGGTTTTTCCTTTGTGCCGAAGGCTTGAAGATACGGGATATTTCACACATCCTCCACGTTCAATCTGTAACGCAAGTATAGCGCAGCATTTCATCTTGTCGAGGAAAAGCGTAGAGTTATCGGGCCGTCACAAGCCAGAGAGGAAAAAGAGGAAGCGAGTATTCGAGAAGGGAAGATGAAAAGAAACAACCAGGCCAGGATGACCCTGGCCTGGAGGATTCTAGATACATGCCCTATGTAACTGAAAACCCTACGTTCATAATGACTCAGGCGGTCTTCACGTCCTTGTCTTGTTCGAAGATTCTGATGGGAGCGTGCTTGCCGAGAATGGCATCCTCAGTGATAAGGACTTCCTTAATCTGCTTCTGTGAAGGGGCATCGTACATGACGTCCAACATGACATCTTCGAGAATGGCCCGCAAGCCTCGAGCGCCGGTTTTCTGGTGAAAGGCTTTCCGTGCGATCGCCCCGAGCGCGCCGTCCGTGAACTTGAGTTTCACCTTCTCAAAGGAGAGCAATTTCTCATACTGTTTTGTGAGCGCGTTTCTCGGCTCGGTCAAGATTCGGATGAGCGCGCGCTCATCCAGCTCATCTAAGGTGGCGACGACAGGCAGCCGGCCGACGAACTCCGGAATCAAGCCGTACTTGAGGAAGTCTTCCGGCTGAACCCTCGCGAACAGTTCGCCAAGCCGCACTTCGCTCCGTCCGCGCACTTCGGCTCCGAATCCCATCGCCTTCCGATTCAGGCGCTGCTCGATGATGTATTCAAGTCCGACAAACGCTCCACCGCAAATGAACAGGATGTTGCTCGTATTGACCTGAATGAACTCCTGGTGTGGATGCTTGCGTCCGCCTTGGGGCGGCACGTTGGCGACGGTTCCTTCGATGAGCTTGAGCAGCGCCTGTTGCACCCCTTCGCCCGAGACGTCGCGGGTGATGGACGGGCTGTCGCTCTTGCGGCTGATCTTGTCGATTTCATCGATGTACACAATGCCCCGCTCGGCCCGTTCCACATCGTAGTCTGCCGCTTGCAGGAGCTTGAGGATGATGTTTTCGACATCTTCGCCGACGTATCCTGCCTCTGTGAGCGTGGTCGCATCGGCCAGCGTGAAGGGGACATCCAAGTACTTCGCGAGGGTCTGGGCCAGCAACGTTTTCCCCGTGCCTGTGGGCCCCAGCATGAGGATATTGCCCTTCTGGAGTTGCACATCGTCGGCGTCTTTGTCTTTGGACGAGATGCGCTTGTAGTGGTTGTGAACGGCTACCGAAAGAATTTTCTTCGCCCGCTCCTGTCCCACGACGTATTGATCCAAGTGGTGTTTGATTTCCACCGGCTTTTTGAGTTTCGACGAAATCTCTTCTTTGGCTTCTTCCCAATCCTCGGCAATGATGTCGTTGCAGAGGTTGACGCATTCGTCGCAGATGTAGACGGTGGGTCCGGCAATCAACTTGCGGACTTCGTCGCGGCTCTTTCCACAGAACGAGCAGCGGAGATGTCGATCCATCTTGTCCGGCTTCGCCATGAGTCCTCCCCGGTTACTTGTCCTTGGGCGCGTCTTTTCCTGTATCGCCACTGACAGCCTTGAGGAGCTTCGGTGGCCGGGTGATGACTTCGTCGATGAGACCGTATCGCTTGGCTTCCTCTGCAGACATGAAGTAATCCCGCTCAGTGTCCTGGGATATCTTTTCCAAAGGTTGGCCGGTATGTTTGGCCATGATCTCATTGAGTCGTTCGCGGATTTTCAAGATCTCTCTGGCATGAATATCGATTTCTGTGGCTTGTCCCTGAAATCCACCCATAGGTTGGTGGATCATGACCCTTGCATTCGGGAGGGCGAATCGCTTGCCTTTGGTCCCGGCGGTGAGCAAGAAAGCCCCCATGCTGGCGGCCTGTCCCAGGCAGATGGTGTTGATCGGAGGTTTCACATATTGCATGGTATCGTAAATACCCAATCCTGCCGTGACGCTTCCCCCGGGGGAATTGACGTAGAGATTGATGTCCTTTTCAGGGTCCTCCGCTTCGAGAAACAAGAGCTGGGCAATAATCAGGTTGGCGAAAATGTCGTCGATCGGCGCGCCAAGGAATATGATCCGGTCTTTCAGAAGTCTGGAATAAATGTCGTAGGCGCGTTCGCCTCGGTTCGTCGTTTCAATAACAATGGGAACAAGCATGCACGTCGTTCCTTTCCGCTTGCAGGATGCTGAAAAAGTCTGCCAGCTTCGTTCTCGCTTCGCTCAGAGGCTCAACGTACCGAAGCGTACGCCTCGCCTCTTCGCTCGCTGCGGCCTTGCTGGACAGCCTTTTTGAGCATCTTGCGTGTTATAACCCTATTTCCCAAACCTACAGACCAATGAAATTCAGTCCGGCCTGCGCCGTTCGGACCTATCCCTGAATCACCGCATTGCGATACACAAAATCCAGGGCTTTATCGACCAAAATTCTGGTACGTAAATCGTCGATGGATTCTTGCCCGCCGGCCTTGATCATCTTGACGAGATCAGCCACCGGCATTTTGAGCTCCGACGCCAACCGTCCGATTTCGGAGTTGAAGTCGTCCTGTGTGACCGTCAGTCCTTCTTTCTGGGCGATCTCCTCTAATACGAGACTGACCTTCACGCGGCGCGCCGCTTCATCCCGATGCTCTTGGCGAAGCGTTGCGAGATCCTCCGCGCCAGGCGATTCCTGGGCGCCGCCCTTCCGCTGCTGCTGTTGTTGTACGTGTTGACGGATGATGGCCTCCAGTTCACGCTCCACCAGGGTTTCCGGGAGATCGAAGTGGTGGGTGTCCATGAGCCGCTTGACGATCGTATCCTTATAGCCGTCTTCAATTTCTCGTTTCAGCGCCTGCTCCATCCCTTCTCGCAGTTTGTCTTTGATTTCTTGGAGCGAGTTGTAGGGACCGCAATCTTTGGCGAATTCATCGTCCAGGGCCGGCAGTTTCTTTTCCTTGACGGATTTGATCGTCAAGGTAAACAGGACGGATTTGCCGGCAACGCGAGGATCGGGATGGCTTGGCGGATACGGCTGGGGAATTTCGATCGCGTCGCCGGCTTTCTTTCCTCCGACATGCGAATCGATTTCTAAGCCCAAGACGGATGCCTGGGATCCAACCTTGTGGAGTTGGCCTTCTTTCTTCGTTCCTTCCAACGGCGTCCCATCGAGCGTGCCGTGCAGGTCCAACACGATATAATCTCCGTCCACAATGGCATGGTCAGACGGCACTGCTTCCAGGCGAGACTGTTGTTCGCGCAAGACTTCCAGGCCCCGGTCAAGCTGTTCCTCGGTGACGGTACGCTTGTCGGGCTTGAGCGAGATCGGACTCGGCGCTTTATAATCCCGCAACTCGATGTTCGGCTTAATCTCGACGGTTGCAGTAAAGGTAAAGGGTTCGTTCTTCTTAATCTTCACTCGGTCCAACGGGGGGATCTCAACGTGGACCGGCACAATTCCCGCTTGGCGGACGGCCTTCTCGTAGAAGTCCGGCACGAGGGCTCGGATCACATCCTCTTCCACGGTTTTGGCGTAGCGTTTTTCCAGCAGGGCCAAGGGTACCTTGCCGGGGCGGAACCCTGGGATGTTGATCTGGCGGTTCAGCTCGACATAGGCCCGGGCAAACCGTTGTGTGACTTCCTCTGCCGGCACCTCGATCTTGAGGGCGCGTTTCATCGGTGACGACGTCGACCTTTCGGTCACGCGGGATTACGGAGAGACCGCCGCGGAGAAAGCCCGCGAACTGATCCGGCACCTGTTACTGGCCACCCTGTCGGTGACACTGCTCGTCGGGTTGTTCCTCGGATGGCGTGA
>DATIQH010000303.1:0-3733 GCA_035471155.1 Nitrospiraceae bacterium
AGCGTCTTGTCGGCGCTTCCGGTGTCCAACCTGGTCTCAGCGATTCAGTCCGGAGATGTCGAGAAGCTGACGACGGTTCCAGGAATCGGCAACAAGTCGGCCAGCCGTCTTGTGTTGGAACTCAAGGATAAAGTCGGAAAGCTCCATCCTGGTCTTGCGCCCGCAATCGATTCATCCAGGCATGGGCAGGATGCCGTCTTCGACGACGCGCTGTCGGCGCTCGTGAATTTGGGGTATCGTCCGCAAGATGCCAAAGAAGCGTTGAAACAGGTGAAGAAATCCAACGCTGAAACCATTGTGCTCAAGGACATGATTCGTGAGTCACTAAAGGAACTTGCAAGGGGGTAAGGATGATGACGAGATTGATTCAACGAATAATCCGGAATCACTGGTCTGTCGGACTTGTGGCGCTCCTGTTAGTAGCGGTAGGGGCCATACCCGTGCAAGCTGAAGAATCGACCGAACCAAAAAGTATTCGCAAAACGTGCGGGCAATGTCCTGACGGTTATGCGACCACGGGCGTGACCGAGTCTAAAGAGATTTGTAAGGACGGCGATCCCACCCTCGTTCAGTGTGTCCCTCTGGGGACAAATCTACTGTCCGTCTGCGGTTCCTGTCCCGAGGGCTATCGTGAAATCGGCAATTCGAATGTGCCGGGTCGCTGTGGAAATAAGGATGGAGGGCGGCTCACACAATGTCAGCTGGAGAAGATGGAGTCGAATCTTCCTGATCCGACCCAAGGCTTCAAAACCTGCCCGCCGGACTGTGGGAGTACAGCAACACCAGGGCAGGGTGCCTTGCCGCCTCTACCAAAGTACCTCCCACCACCGGAGAAGAATTAAGCCTAGTCGAGAGAGGTTCCCTCACGATGGCCGAGCGAGTTGTCAGCGCGCAGATTACTGATGAAGAGCGAAGCATTGAAACGGTGCTGCGTCCGCAGACTTTGGAGGAGTACGTCGGCCAGGGGCGGATGAAAGAATCTCTGCGGATCTGTATCGAGGCGGCGAAGCAGCGGAACGAAGCGCTCGATCACACGATCTTTTATGGCCCCCCAGGGCTGGGAAAGACAACGATTGCACACATCATCGCTCGTGAAATGGGAGCCGCGCTTCGTTCGACATCCGGTCTTGTATTGGCCCATGCGGGAGATTTGGCCGCCATTCTGACGAATCTCCAAGAACATGATGTTCTGTTTATCGACGAGATTCACCGACTCCCTGCCTCTGTCGAAGAGGCGCTTTATCCAGCGATGGAGGACTATCAGCTTGATCTCGTGATCGGTCAGGGGCCTGCAGCCAGAACGGTGAAACTGGATCTCCCTCGGTTTACGCTGGTAGGAGCGACGACTAGAGCCGGAGCGTTGACCTCTCCACTCCGGGACCGATTCGGCCTTGTTCATCGTCTGGAGTTTTATTCTCCGCTGGAACTGCAGACTATCGTAATACGCTCGGCGGGCGTGCTTGGTATTCCGATTGACTCCGAGGGGGCCAAAGAAATTGCCGGTCGCGCTCGAGGAACACCTCGTATCGTCAATCGGCTTATTAAACGGGTGCGAGACTATGCTCAGGTGAAGGCAGAAGGGCGAGTCAGCCAGGCTGTAGCTCAGGAAGCGCTCGCGTGGTTGGGTGTCGATACGGCGGGGTTCGATGAGATGGATCGTCAGATCCTTCTGACCATCATCGACAAGTTTGGTGGAGGGCCGGTCGGGGTGGAGTCCCTAGCGGCTGCGGTTCAGGAAGACAAGAGTACCCTCGAAGATGTCCATGAACCCTATTTGATTCAGGCCGGCTTTCTCGAACGAACTGGCCGTGGCCGCCAAGCGACAAAGTTGGCCTTCGATCACTTCAAAAGACCGACTTCC
Organism: Nitrospiraceae bacterium; assembly: GCA_035471155.1. Lineage (GTDB taxonomy): Bacteria > Nitrospirota > Nitrospiria > Nitrospirales > Nitrospiraceae > Palsa-1315. The sequence goes on from DATIQH010000303.1 coordinate 1,862, forward strand.
CTCCTCTTCTCATGATGCGGTTGCCCCTATCAAGTTTCTCTGACTAACAGACTGAAGCGGGTGGGGATCCTCACGCAAGCTTATGAAACGTCGAGGGTCTCCTTGCATTCTCGGTATCGGCTCTTGTATCATCGCACACTTACTCACACCTGCTCTGTCTCTGGACGTTCGTCCAACTTATGAGGCACGGGTGGAGGGGGTCCGTTCATGTCAGGAGACTTTTCCGAGTACCGGAAAGAGATCGATCGCATCGATGACGAGATTTTGCGCCTGCTGAATGAGCGGTCCAAGAGCGTCATCGAGATCGGCAAGCTCAAAAAACAGCGGGATGCGGGCGCCAATCTCCATACTTCAGCGCGGGAGGCGGCAATAATCGAGCGTCTCGTGCAACAAAACTCCGGGCCATTTCCATCCGAGGCGATTCGACCGGTCTATCGAGAAATCATGTCCGCTTCCCTCTCTCTGGAGGGCCCTCAGAAGGTGGCCTATCTCGGCCCCAGAGCGACGTTTACTCACATGGCCTGCATGCAGAAATTCGGATCGTCTGCTCAATATATTCCAGTCAATAGCATCAAGGACGTGTTCAGCGAAGTCGAGCGGGGGAGGGCCAATTTCGGCGTGGTCCCGATCGAAAACACAACGGAAGGCGTCGTCAACCACACGCTCGACATGTTCATTGATTCGAATCTCTTGATCTATGGAGAAGTGCTCCAGGAGGTGTCCCACCATTTGATGTCGAAGTCAGGCGTGATGGAAGAGGTGAAACAGATCCACTCTCATCCCCATGCCATTGCCCAATGCCGAAATTGGTTGGAAACTAACTTGCCCGATGTGCCTGTATTGGAAGCGGCGAGCACGGCACGAGCAGCGGAACTGTGCGTAGAAAACCCCTCTGTTTCGGCGATTGCATCGGAGTTGGCTGCCCAGCTGTACGGCTTGAAGGTCATCAAGGCCCGTATTGAAGATAATATCAACAATGTGACTCGCTTTCTTGTCTTGTCACAGAAGCCGCCCGAGCGGACAGGGAAAGATAAGACGTCACTCATGCTCTAGACTCGATAGCGCTGAAGAATGAGGGTTTCCTCGCCAGGATTTTGTCCGACCTTGGTGTCCGGATCGTACCCAAAGACGGGGTCCAGCATGTCTGAGATATGCAACAACTCATGGCGGCAATAGCGCGTGAGCGCAGGGTCGTAAAATCGACGCGGAATGAGCTTGATCCCGATGCCTTTCAACCCTTTTTCTTCAAACGACCGAGCCAGCTCGTGTTCGACGGATCCCCACTTCCTGAGAATATCGACACCTTCCTGATCTTCCTTGAGGACCCCCTTGATGAGCACGATGCCGACTCGTTCTTTGAGTAATGGATACTCGTTGAAGGCATCGCGGATGATATCGGAAAACCCCCAGGTCCCGAACATGTACTGGTAGAGCTTCTTGAACTCACTCTCCCGATCGTCGAGCGTAAACTTCTCATAAATCGGGTCGGCCAGTTCGTGAAATTCTTTGTAATAGGTGGGGTCGCCTTCCCGTTCCGTCTTTTCGACGAACGAGTCGATGACCTCCTGCAGCAAGGCGGGCTGAAAACGAAGTTCCATAGGAGTCCTTTAGGGGCGCGCTAGCAGCGCTGCGGAAAAACTCGGTTTACACACACTATACTGTTGGAATCTTGCAAGTTGGCGCCGATGGCAACAAAGCCACAGGATGCTCAAAAAGGCTGTCCAGCAAGGCCGCAGCGAGCGAAGAGGCGAGGCGTACGCTTCGGTACGTTGAGCCTCTGAGCGACGCGAGAACGCCGCTGGCGGCCTTTTTCAGCATCCTGCTAGCCAGCTTGACTTGATGACAAACCTTCTCTTACGATCACCCCAGGCT
>DATIQH010000304.1:0-2668 GCA_035471155.1 Nitrospiraceae bacterium
GTAGACGTCCGTCTGGATGTACTCGACGAGGTGCCCGAGGTGGATCGATCCGTTCGCGTAGGGCAGCGCGCTCGTCACGAGGAGTCGCTGGCTCAAGGTTGCGTCCTTTCCCGTCGCGGCGCGCCGAGCAGGCCGACGACGTAATAAAGCCTGGCCAGATGATCGAGTGCAGGGTTGCTGGCTGCATTGATAGACGCGATATCCTGCCAAATCCGGTTCACTATTGGCTGTCCACGTCAACATGGCACCCCACGCAGTACTAGACGACAATACGAGAACTCCGACGATGGCTCTTACCCAGTTCATATAGATACTCCTATGTTAGGCTCTCACCGGAAATAGGCAGACCATTCCTGGAGAAGGCAACTTCTCACATGCAAGGGTTCTATCGGATTGCAGAACGAACTCTGTTACCCGAGGAGAGATCGAAGAGGGGACGTGTTCACCTCTTCACTGTGGTAACTACGCAAGGTGCGTGCCGTCGCAGGAGGAGAATCGTCAGAGAAAAAACCAAGAAAATCAGGGGTGGGGAGAGGAGGAGCGATGGTGATGTGAAGGGGAAATATAAAACCTTGGCAGATTGCTGAGGTAATCCTCATGTTTTTGGGAAGATAGACGATGCAGTCGTTTGACTACAGCGAGGACAATTTAGTTTTCTGTTAATCCGGCCTCCTCCCGTAACTGAAACTTGAGGGATGCATACTCTTTCATACAGTAGGCGAGCAGCCTTTCGGAGCCGAAAAGCATCACCATCCTGCCGTCCTTGTCCACGAGCCGGCGTGTATCTTGCGGCCAATAGATGCGGGCGATCGCGTCGAGATCGCCCGTCACCCAGCGGGCGAGGACAAAGGGCATCCGCTCAACAGTGGTCTTGACCCCGTATTCGTTTTCGAGGCGCGAGGCAACGACATCGAATTGAAGTTCTCCCACGGCGGCTAAGATCGGCTCTCTACGAACATGATCGGGTGAATAGAACACCTGCATGACTCCTTCTTCTTCGAGCTGCTGGAGTCCCTTTTGAAACTGCTTCTGCTTGGCGAGGTCCTGGCTTCGAAGCACGCCGAAACATTCCGGGGGAAATTGCGGGATCGCATCGAAGGAGCAGGGACTGCCGGAGCAGAGCGTATCGCCGATGGCAAAGAGGCCAGGGTTCACGAGCCCGACGACATCGCCAGGGTAGGCTTCTTCTATCGTCTCCCGATCGCGGCCGAAAAGCCGGTGCGGCCGTGTCATCCGGATCTTGCGGTTTAGCCGCGCATGATGAACCATCATGTCCTTCTCGAATCGACCGGACACAATCCGTAAAAATGCCATACGGTCACGATGTTGCGGGTCCATGTTCGCTTGAATCTTGAACACGAACCCTGAGAACTTTTCCTCTGTCGGCTGCACTGGCCCCTCTGAACTCATGCGTGGTCCCGGCGGAGGAGCGAGTTGGAGGAAGCCGTTCAGAAAAGGCTCGACGCCGAAGTTGGTCAGAGCGCTCCCGAAGAAGACCGGCGTGAGCTGGCCTGCGAGAAAGCGGGCGTGATCGAATATCGTCCCGGCGCCGGTTAAGAGAGCGATCTCTTCTTGCAGTGGGCCATAGGCCTCTCCGAGCGTTTCAGCCAGACTCGGATGGGGGAACGTTTCGACTCTCATCGGCGCGCGCCGTTGATTGTGCAACGTCCGTTGAAAGAACAGGACTTGCGGTTCTCGAAGATCATAGAGTCCCTGAAACCCGGACCCTTCTCCAATGGGCCAATTGAAGGGAACCGCCGTCATGCCCAAGGTCTGCTCAATCTCCTCTAGGAGTTCGTAAGGATGGCGCCCCGGTAAATCCATTTTATTGATGAAGGTCATGATCGGGATGTTGCGTTTACGACAGACGGCGAAGAGTTTCTTCGTCTGCGGCTCGATACCTTTGGCGCAGTCGAGCACCATGACTGCGCTATCTACCGCCATGAGCGTGCGGTAGGTATCTTCACTGAAGTCTTGGTGCCCCGGCGTGTCGAGTAGATTCACCCGCACTCCTTGATAATCGAACTGGAGCGCGGTGGAGGTGATGGAAATCCCGCGTGCCTGCTCCAACTCCATCCAGTCCGACTTCGCCGCACGCTGGTGCGATCGGGCTTGCACAGCCCCGGCCAGGTGCACTGCGCCAGCGTAGAGGAGGAGCTTTTCGGTTAGCGTGGTTTTTCCCGCGTCCGGGTGCGAAATAATGGCGAAGGTACGCCGCCGGGCCACTTCTCGCGCCAATTCATCGGACGACGCCTTCTCAATCGGCAAAGACATAGATGTTCCTTCTCTAGTTCGAGACACTGAGGTAACGGAGATATGTTGTAACACCTGGGAGAGGAGAAAACTAGAAGAAGGGAGCGGCCAGGTGCCCTTCTTGCTCGCAGAGCCCCCACGATGAAGCAGTGGTTGCTCGATGCGCGCAGTAAAGGGCAGCCTTGGCCACTCCCTTGAAGAGAGGTACAGAGAATCGGAAGGCCCTCGTTCGACGCGCGCTGTGGAGACCACGTTCAATGGCCCTCCGCGATCGCGCTCGACCCGCTCGGCGAGGCCGTCGATCATCTTCTCGAGCTCGTCGAGCTTCTTGCGCAGCGAGACCACGTCGTCCTTCGAGGGGAGGTTCACGGTGGCGAGGAGCCTCGTCATCGCCCGCGTGACGCGCTCCTCGCCC
>DATIQH010000305.1:0-12267 GCA_035471155.1 Nitrospiraceae bacterium
TGGTCAACCGAGCCGACTACGACTGGGCCCGTGAAATTCTTGCCGAACATGACATCGCTGGCCGTTGCACAATCCTCTTCAGTCCGGTCTTCGGCTCGCTCGATGCACGTCAGTTGGCCGAATGGATTCTGACTGATCGCCTGCCAGTCCGTTTTCAATTGCAGATGCACAAGTACATCTGGGCGCCGGATATGCGCGGAGTGTAAAGAGTAGCGATCAGCTCTCAGTGTCGGTTAAAAGCTGAATGCTGATGGCTGATCGCTTGAACAAGGAGACCTGAATGAAGATTATGCAAGTCACTGTGCAGGTTGGACGGGTGGAGACTGCTTCCGTAGAGGTGCTGGTGCTCGCGCATTGCGAAGGAGAAGCCTTGGCCAAACAAGACGCGGCCCTGCTCGATCGAGCTCTCGGAGGTTCGTTGAGCAAGTTGGTGCAGTCCAAGGAATTCGAAGGCAAGGCCAACGAAGTCTTGCTCTATCACACGCAAGACATGGCGCCTGCAAAACGACTGGTGCTGGTCGGCTTGGGCAAGAAGAACCAGGTCACGCTTGAGACCATCCGCCAAGCGTTGGGCTCAGCCGTGAAGCGCGTTCGCCAGACGAAGGTCGGGTCCTTTTCGGTGGCGCTGCCGACCGTAAGGCCTGACGGGGCGTCGTCCCTCGACGTCGCGCAAGCAATGGTGGAAGGGGCGATTCTTGGCAGTTATCAATTTACCGTCTATCGGAGCGAGGCTGCCTCAGGGCAAGACATCGGAGGGATGACCATTCTCATTCCGAAGAAGGGTCAATTGCGACAGGTCGCTGAGGGGATTCGACGAGGCGTGGCCACGGCAGAGGCCACCGTCTTCGTTCGCGACCTCTGCAATCATCCCTCCAACGTCCTGACCCCCGCCAGGGTGGCCAGCGAAGCGAAGACCCTCGCCAAAGCTGATGGGATCGCCATTACGATTCTCGAACAGAAAGAAATGGAGCGCTTGGGGATGGGGGCGCTGCTCGGCGTGGCGCGCGGAAGCCAGGAGCCGCCCAAGTTCATCATCCTGGAATATAACGGCGCCAAGAAAAAGGACGAGCGCCCGGTTGTGCTGGTCGGAAAGACGATCACCTTCGATACAGGGGGGATCTCACTGAAGCCTGCCGAGAATATGGAACACATGAAGGCCGATATGACAGGGGGAGCTGAAGTTCTGGCCTCTATCAGAGCGGCGGCCAGACTCAAGCTCCCGCTGCGTCTCATCAGCATTCTGCCTGTCGCGGAAAACATGCCGGGCGGGCGGGCAATGAAACCGGGCGATATCGTGACGACGCTGTCGGGAAAGACCGTCGAGGTCCAGAATACGGACGCGGAAGGCCGGCTCATTTTGGCTGACGGCCTCGCCTATGCGATGCGTTACAAGCCGGCAGCCCTGATCGACATTGCCACGCTCACGGGAGCCTGTGTCGTCGCGCTCGGTCAATTTGCGATCGGCATGTTCGGCACCGACCATGCGCTCAAGGAACATGTCCGGAAGTCGGGCCAGAAGGCCGGCGAACGAGTGTGGGAGATGCCCTTGTGGGAAGAATACTTCGAACAACTCAAGAGCGATGTCGCCGATATGCGTAACATTGGCGGCCGTGGCGGCGGCATGATTACCGCGGCGCTCTTTCTAAGCAAGTTCGTGGGAGACTGCCCGTGGGTGCACCTCGATATTGCCAGCACGGATTGGAGCGAGCGGGAACGGGCCTACGTTCCGAAGGGTCCCACTGCGATTGGCACCAGGCTATTGGTGCAGTATCTGATCGATCGAAGCCTCTAACATTGGAACGACCTCACATGACTTTACGTGAAAAAATCGGGCAGCTCTTCATGGTCGGGTTTGTCGGCACGTCGGTCACGCCCGATCTGGCCTCGTTCATCAAGGAGTACAAGCCAGGCGGTGTGATTCTCTTCTCGCGAAACTTAGAGTGCGTCGAGCAGATCGTCAATCTGACCAACGACCTGCAAGCTTGCAGCCGCCATGTTCCGCTATTGATTTCGATCGACCAGGAAGGCGGTCGAGTCTCCCGGCTTCCGAAAGGCTTCACAATTTTTCCTCCTTGCGACCTCATAGGCCGCTCTAACTCGACTGAATTAGCCTATGCGGCCGCAGCCACCATTGCCAAAGAGCTGAAGGCGGTGGGCATCAACATGAACATGGCGCCGGTGCTCGATGTGAACAGCAATCCGGACAATCCGGTCATCGGCGACCGGGCCTTTGGCACGACGTCGGACGTGGTCTGTGAACTGGGATTGGCGACAGCGGCGGGGCTGCAAGACAACAAGGTTGTGGCCTGCGGAAAACATTTTCCTGGTCACGGCGATACCAGTGTCGATTCCCACAAAGAGCTTCCGGTGGTCGAGGCATCGCGGGCGCGATTGGAGGCCGTCGAGTTTCCCTCTTTCCGCCGCGCCGCTGCGCAAAACATTGCCTCGATGATGACCGCGCATGTGCTCTATCGAGCGCTCGATCCGGAATTGCCGGCCACGCTCTCGACGGCCATCATCACAAAATTGTTGCGCCAGGAACTGCACTACGATGGAGTGGTGTTGACGGATGATTTAGAAATGCGTGCGATCATAGACCATTATGGCATCGAAGACGCGGCGATTCGTGCGGTGCTGGCGGGGTGCGATGTTCTGCTGATTTGCAAGGACCGGGATCGGGAAGCCGCCGCCTTCAAGGCTGTGGAGCAGGCAATCGAGGCAGGAACCATTTCGCCCGAACGGTTGGACCAGTCGGTTGCGCGAATCGTCCGGCTGAAAGACCGATTTGTGACGCCCTATAGGCCGGTCACGGTCTCGGACGCGAAACTTATCGCAGGATGCCGAACCCATCAGGCCCTGCTGCATTCGATCGAACAGGTTCGGACACGGCTGGTTTCGAGTTTCTAGTTTCGGGTTTCAAGTTAGACCTTGGGGTTTCAGCAGTCCGAAACGAACCACGAGCAACTCGAAACCTGAAACACGTGAACGAGATACGCTTCACAAGGAACGCGTCTTGGGGCGATCTCGCGATGAGCGGCCCCTCTTGCAGATCGTTGGCCGATTACCCTACAGTGCGATGCATGATCCGCACATTTCAAGGTGTCAAGCCGACCATCCCCACATCCTGCTTTATCGAAGAAACCGGCGTCGTCATTGGTGATGTCGTGCTGGGCGAACACTGTAGCGTCTGGTTCCATGCTGTCGTTCGCGGGGACGTGCACTGCATCAGAATCGGCGACCGGACGAACGTGCAAGATCTCTGCATGCTCCATGTCACCCACGATACCCATCCGCTGATCATCGGCAACAAGGTGACCATTGGCCATGGGGCAATCCTACACGGCTGCACGATCAAGGATCGTGTGCTGATCGGGATGGGGGCCATTGTGATGGATGGAGCCGTGATCGGAGAGGATTCGGTGGTAGGAGCCGGCGCGCTTGTGGTGGAAGGCATGGTTGTGCCGCCGAAGAGCGTGATCCTCGGATCGCCGGGCCGAATTCGTCGCGCAACGTCAGAAGCGGAACTTGCGTGGATTACAGAGTCGGCAGAAAACTACGTAAAGTATGCGGATCAGTATTTAGATAACTCTTCGAAAGCCAGACCCGGCTTCCAAGTTTAACAGTCTGCTAGTGTCCCTTGCCGATTTGAATAAAACAGATCGGATCTCCCACTAATGCCGTCGGATAGTAGCGCTTCCCAACCAAGTAAGGTACTCGATGCCGGTGGCACCATTCTGCAATCCACTGGACTTCTTCTGTGGTGGTTGTGACGAGTCCAGGCCGCGCGAGCTTTCCCATGCAACGGGCAACCAATGCGCGCACGATGCGGCGCTCCTTGTCAAATTTCAAGGGATCGAGAGTGAGAGGATTGCCTCGTCCATAGGAAAGCGGCGACAGATGCGGGAACCGCTCAGGGTCATTCAACACACTGGCCATCCAGAGATGATCGAATCGGCCCTTCGCCTTGGCCGCATCGACTGCATGGAACGCGATGGGGATCGAACGGCAGGCATGGTTGAGCGCTGCGACTTCGGCTTTCCGAAGATTATACGGCTCCACCCTCCGACCCAGCTCTACCGTTTCCATAATCAACGAGGAAAGTTCCGCCACCCCGGCACCGACATAAAGACTGCGGCCACCCCGTTGCAGTTTCTTTCTCAACGACAGGGCAACCCGACTTCCGAGCCGTTCACAAGGTCCCCGCTTCGCGCGCCAGAACTCATCGCCGCCTTCATAACAATAGACCGATCCCAGTGCGCCATAGTCGAGACGGCCATAGACCTCGGTCACGAGGCGGCGGACCCCAGTCATCAGCTTCATGCGACTTGCCTTCACGGTTCTACTCCGGCAATCTGCATCGCAGTTCCGATGACCGTCGCGGTCACGCTGGAGAGAAATTCGAGATTCAGCGTGTCCACGGTATCTGTCTCACGATGGTAATGCGGATTCCGGAAATTCGCCGTATCGGTCAACACCACGGCCGGATAACCTGCATCCCAGAACGAGGCATGATCGCTGCGACGGGTATGGGGCATGGTTTCCCCTCGCCCCGGCACCACCAAGGACAGGGTCTTCAGGCGGACGGCCGGTCGCTGGGCCTCTTGTTCGAGCCGTCGTACTAAAGATCGGGATGTCTCGTTGCCGACAATGGCGAGAAAATCTCCCTGGGTCGGCACAGCTATCGGCACACCGGGCGGGGCCTGTTGTGTGCCGGCCTCACTCCTGGCGAACCCGACACATTCCAAGATAATCGCACCGGCCAACTCATGTTGTTCGGTTTTCAAACGGGACACGAAGGCCTGACTCCCCAGTCGATCCTGCTCTTCAAGACAGAACGCCACCAACCAGACCGGTCGCGCGAGAGGTTGCGCGCTGAGTCGAAACGCCACTTCGAGGAGGACAACCAGCCCACTCGCGTTATCGTCTGCGCCCGACGACCCAGACACGGTGTCATAGTGAGCTCCGATCAAGAGTGGAGGCAACACTTCTCCCTGTCTGGGCCGAACCGGGCTCTTCCTCGCCACCACGTTGCGATAGGGCTTACCCCAGGCGCTGACGATCTGGCCGTCAGTGGCCCAGCCAGACTTGGAAAACTGCGTCGTCAGATAGTGCGCCGTCCTTCGAAGGGCGCGGGCACTCGTCTCAGGGTGACGCTCCACGGCGAGGGCTTCAAGATGACGGTTGATTCGAAGACGCTGGGGTACCACGGCAAGAAATTGAATGAATGACCCGATTACGACGCGATCTCGGTCCCAATACCTTTACGCGTAAACACTTCGAGCAGGATGGCATGGGAGATTCGACCGTCGATGATATGGGCCTTGCCGACACCGCCTTCGAGCGCGTCCAAGCAGGCATGAACCTTGGGTAACATCCCTTCGCCGATCGTACCCTTCTTCACCATCCGCTGCACGTCTTTGCGTGAGACCGTCGAGAGATGGCGCCCATTCGCATCGCGAATCCCTTTCACATCGGTCATCATGACCAGTTTTTCCGCACCCAGCGCGGCGGCCATCGCCCCGGCCACTAGATCGGCATTGATGTTGTACGTGTTTCCTTCCCGATTCGTGCCGATCGGCGCAATGACGGGAATGTAATGATCCTGCTGAAGTTTCCGCACCAACGTGGGATCGATAGACTCGACCTCTCCGACTAAACCGAAATCCTCGTCCCCCTCGCCGTCTTCGAGGTCTTTCTCCAAACTTGCCGCCCACGCTTTAGCCGTGAGCGGTCGGGACAGCATGAGGCCGCCATCCTTTCCGCTCAAGCCGACCGCAAGGCCGCCATGGCGATTCAAGAGATCGACGATTTCCATGTTGATCTTGCCGGCCAACACCATCTCCACGATTTCCATCGTGGCCTCGTCTGTGACCCGGACCCCATGGCGAAACTTGGCTTCGATGCCCAGGCGCTGGAGCATTTTATCGATCTGTGGCCCCCCGCCATGCACGATGACCGGATTGAGGCCTACATATTTCAGAAGCACGACATCCTGAGCGAACCGCTCTTTCAACGGCGCATCGGTCATCGCATGGCCGCCATACTTGATGACAATGGTCTTTCCCTTGAAGGTGCGAATGTACGGCAAGGCTTCGATCAGGACGTTGGCTTTCTTAATTAGTCTGTTCATATGTCGCTCCTGTTGCGAGAAAAGCGCGAAATGCGAGAAACGCGGGATGAGCAAGAGTTCGAGGCCTTCGGAACCTCAAACACGGTCATGGCTTATCGTCCTTCACGACACGCCCGCCGGACGGGCGACCGGCCCGCGGATGCGCCTTATCATAGACCGCCAGGAGCTGGTCCGTCGCCAGATGCGTATACTTTTGTGTCGTGCTCAATGAGGTATGCCCGAGCATCTCTTGAATCGACCGCAGATCCGCCCCTTCATCAAGAAGGTGGGTGGCAAAGGAGTGCCGCAACGTATGAGGACTCACAGAACCGCCGACAAGCCGGTTCGAATGATAGGCAACGATTCGTGCGACGCTCCGAGTCGTCAACCGTCCCCCTCGGCTGTTTCGAAAGACCGGGGACGCGACACGCTTCGTCGTCGGATATCGAATCTTCAACGGAGGCTGCTGATCCAAATAGGCCTGAATGGCCCGAAGCGCCACATCTCCAATCGGTACGATGCGCTCCTTCCTGCCTTTACCCCGCAGATGGACCAGCCCCTCGGGCGCGCGAAGGTCGTCGAGATCGATCCCTACCAATTCACTCACACGAGCCCCGGTCGAATACAGCGTCTCCAGCAAGGCGCGGTCTCGGAGCGAGCCTCCCGCCTGATTAACAGGAAATTCCATCAGTGCTGCGGCATCGTCCTTGGTCAGGACGCGCGGGAGATGTTTCGGCTGTTTCGGTGTTCTGATAGCCTCGGCAGGATTGAGGCTGACCTTGCCGTCTCGTTGCAGATAGCGATAGAAGCTGCGGAGAGAGGCGAGCTTCCGTGCGATCGAGGCGCTTTTCTCGCGCTTGCGATCCAACCAGTGAAGGTAGGCCCGAATAGATTCTGTTTGCACCGTGGCAGGATCAAGTACGGGCTCACCGGGGTACGTCACCTTCATGAAAGCCTGAAACTGCCGGAGATCCGAAACATAGTTGCGCACGGTTTCATGCGACGCATGGCGCTCCACCTCAAGAAATGTCATGAAAGCTCGAATTGCGTCATCCATGCCGTCAGGTCCTCAAGTGCCCGTTGTCCCGTGAGTCGTCGTTTGCGCTCCTTGTCTCTCACCGGTGTGGCAAGGGGAGGGAACAGCCCGTAATTGGTATTCATCGGCTGAAAGTGTCGCGGGTCGGTGGTCGTGATGTACGACAGCAGACAGCCGTGCGCCGTGGTGGGAGGCGGCGTGACCAACGGCAATCCCGCAAGACCACGAGCCGCGTTGATTCCTGCCAGCCCTCCCATTGCAGCGGAATCCGTATAGCCCTCGACACCGACCAGTTGTCCTGCAAAGAAAAGGGTGTCGCGCGCCTTGAACTGGAGAGTATCGCGCAGCAGTTGTGGAGAGTTGATGAAAGTGTTGCGGTGCAGGCTGCCGTAGCGCAAAAATTCAGCCTGCTCAAGACCGGGAATCATGCGAAACACCCGCTTCTGCTCCCCATAGGTGAGTTTGGTCTGAAACCCCACAAGGTTATAACAGGAGCGATGGGTGTTTTCTGTCCTGAGCTGGACCACCGCATAGGCTCGCGCACCGGTCTTGGGATTCTCAAGGCCCACTGGCTTCAACGGACCGAACTGCATAGTCTGGCGCTCCCGTTCGGCCATCACCTCGATGGGAATACAGCCTTCGAAGTAGGCGGTCTTTTCGAATTCTTTGGGTTGGACTTTCTCCGCTGCGAGCAACGCATCGTAGAAGGCATTGTAGGCCGGCTCGTCCATCGGACAGTTGAGATAATCGTCCCCGCCCTTGCCGTAACGGGAGGCGAGAAATGCAATATCCATATTGATGGAATCGGCATCGACGATCGGAGAGATGGCATCGTAAAAATACAAATGTTTACTATGAGTCAGTTGCCCAATCGCTTGAGACAGTTTGTCGGATGTCAGCGGGCCGGTTGCCACAATACAGAGACAGTCCGTTGGGATCTCGGTAATCTCCTCATGCAAGATACGAATGTTCGGATGCCCTTCCAACGCCTGAGTAATCTTGAATGAAAACTGCTCACGATCGACGGCCAAGGCGGATCCAGCCGGCACCCGCACCTCATCCGCCACTCGAATAATGAGCGAGTGAAGGCGGCGCATTTCCTCTTTCAAGATGCCGGGGGCATTCAAGAGATCAGCGGAACCGAGCGAGTTCGAACAAACCAGCTCGGCCAAACCGCCGGTCTTGTGCGCTCGCGTCATTTCTTTGGGGCGCATCTCGTACAGCGTGACTTTCGCTCCACGATTGGCCGCTTGCCACGCCGCCTCAGACCCGGCAAGGCCGCCCCCGATTATGACAACGTCATTGCGCATGGGAGGGAAACTCCGCGAAAGAAGACTGCAAGCGGTGGCATTGTAGGAACCGCGTTTTGGGGATGTCAAGGCGACTTCGCTGCGAATGACACATGCGTGCGGTTGATCCGATTTACGGGCTCATGCTAGACTTCGCACCATGTAGGCGATTAGCTCAGGGGTAGAGCGCTTCCTTCACACGGAAGAGGCCACTGGTTCGATACCAGTATCGCCTACCATACGTCTGCCCTACCTCCCCCCTCTCGATCCGTACCCCTCTTAAATTGCAGTGTTTAGATGATACTGCCCAAACCGCCCCAATCCTGGACAGAATCCTGGAGGTCGGCTACACTTCTTCTATCGAGAGACCGTTGACTCTGAACCGTACAAGACAAGCGAGGTCATCTATGCGGACTACAACTCTTGCCGTAGGAATTCTCCTGTTGGCCACCGTAGTGGGTTGTGCCGGAAACCATCAGCAGCAGGCATCAACCGATACAGATGGAAACTATGTCCCCCCGTCGAGCATCTACAGCGTGATGGACTCCACATCCTTGGTCTACACCGATGTGGCGGCCGGAGCTGCTGCTAACGATAACCCCTGGCGCTGGGTTGGTTTTCTCTTGCACCCCTTCGGGGTCGCGGCGGATTACGGGGTAAACCGGCCGATATACAAGCTCTCCAGCCAAACACCCTATCTGTCCGGGTACACAGCTGCAGATTCGATGCTGGATAGCCAACGGCGATAATTCTTCGCACACATCGTCCGCAAACTCAATGCCAGCTCTTGCAAGAAAGAGCGGGCGCTGTCTTGTCACCCGGTTGGCAAACCCTTTCACACTTCGTGTATGCTCTCTTCGTGAGTCGGAATTCACGTGATACGCATACACCTCGCGCCGTGCCCTTTCGGCCATGGCTGGTCTGCTGGATAGGCCTAAGCCTCTTGTTGACCGCCTGCGAAACTTCGGCCCCAAAACCGGACCTACCGCCGTCTGAAAGCGATCTGGTTCTTCTGAAATCCACGACCCTCTGCGCTTCGAAATCCAGCCTCCTCAAGGCATATCCTGCCTCTACCCTCAAGACACAAGACTGGGGTGCTGGACAAGAGTTGATTCTCTCTGCCGGACGAAGCCCATCACATGGCAACGAGTCCTACTTTTTCGATGAAGATGGCGTGCTGGTCGGAACGGTCTTTACCTTTCCGTCTGGGCTTGACCTGGATCCCTACCCAACCCTCCGCCACACCTTAACAAAACTGAAACCGGTATTGGAGTTCTATCTCAACGTGGCGAATCTGTCCTCGAAGACGAGCATGGATTCCAGCGCCCTCTACGAAACCGGCGACGAGAAAACGACGACCCAGTACTTGGTCCTTGGTCCTCGCGACAAGCCAACATTGCTCCAGGCTTCTGTGACGATTGACCCCTATGTACGGTTGTTCTCACCCTATCGACGCGAGTTCTTGGAACGGCTGCGCCGTCCGAAGGGACAGGTGCCCGGGCAACAGATCGACAGTCAAGGCGCAGAAGACAAGGAGCCATTCCTCTCACTCCAGCAATTCGCGCGTGGCCAAACCGCACAGCTCTCCTACTGCGGGGCCCAGAACTACGATATCGCCGCCACTGCTTATCAAAAAGCGATCGCAAGCGGTTTTACGAATAAAGTGTGGCTGGCAGAAGCCCACCATAAACTGGGACTGGCATGGGAGGGGAAGGGAGAGCACGAAAAGGCCAAGGCGGAGATGCTTCAGTCATTGGCCATCAGGCCCAACACTCCGGAAATTCTGAACAACCTTGGTACGGTATACCGACAGCTGGGGGACAAGGCCAACGCGCTCGCCTCATTCGAGAAAGCCGTCACACTCCGCCCCAATTATGCGATTGCCCGCTACAACTTGGCTGAGGCCTACGAGCCCACAAATCCTAAGCGGGCGCTCTCGGAATACGAGACCTATCTCGCGCTGGTCGAAGGAATCCCCGATGAAGCTGATCGCATTGCCCTCGTCCAACAGCGCATCAAGGCGTTAAAACACTAACCCGCCTGCCTTTATCGGCGGTGTGTTCTTACATGACATTTCAGGAAGTTATCTGAAAACTCGATATCCTCGGACGTATTTTAACGGCGGGCTTTCTCTTCTTGTTCTTCGAGCGTCTTGCAGTTGATGCAGAGGGTGGTGACTGGGCGGGCTTTCAGTCGAGGGTAGGGAATCTCTTCTTCACAACGCTCACAGATGCCATAGTTGTCCTGGTCCATTCGGGCAAGCGCCTCATCGATCTTCTTGATCAACCGTTGCTCCCGCTCACGGATACGCATCAAAAAATTCTGCTCGGCCTCTGCAGACGCCTGATCGCTGACGTCCGGGAACGCTTCCTGGCCATTTGGGTTGGCAAGACCTTCCACCGCCTCCGCTAACATGGCCTTGCGCTGCCGCTCAAGGTCGCGCCGAATAGCCGCATACTTTTTCCCTTGGGACGATGCCTTGGCTTTGCGCTTGGCCTTGACAGAATACGCCGCTGGTGGAGTAGCCGACACGCGCTTTGCGGAAGAACCTGCTTTCATACTGCAACCTGCCTGAGGAGTAAAATCGTCTGAAATGAACGAAACTATAGCAGGGGCCTGGAGAGGGGGTCAATGGTCAGCATAAGCCCATCAATTTCATCGACCCGGTTTCGCTAGAGAGCCCGGCGTCCTTCGATCGACTTGAGCAGCGTCACATCGTCGGCATACTCGATGTCCATCCCGACCGGAATACCATAGGCGATACGCGAAACTCTGGCTCCGAGAGGTTTCAGTTGGTTTGTTAAATAGATGGCTGTGGCCTCGCCTTCGATCGTCGGACTTGTCGCAAGGATTACTTCTTCAACTCCTCCAAGTTTAACCCGATCGACCAACTGTTCGGCCTTGATATCGGATGGTCCGACGCCGTCCAGCGGAGACAAGGCGCCGAGTAACACATGATATAAGCCGCGGTAAGCTCCAGCCCGCTCGATGGCATAGGTCGTACTCGGTTCTTCTACAACCAAGATTCTCGTCTGATCCCGCTTCGGGTCGAGGCAAAATTCACAGAGCTCTCCCTCGGCGATATTCCGGCATTGCCGGCAAAATGAGAGCCCGTCTTTAACGGCACGAATTGCCTCAGCCAGGCGAAGCGCGTCTTCACGCTCAGCCTTCAAGACATGGAACGCCAATCGCTGCGCTGATTTTTGACCGATACCGGGAAGACGGACTAACTCGCGCACCAACCGTGCGAGTAATCCTTGTTGATCAACTGCCATAACGTGAACGCCTGCTACATCAGTCCGGGGACGTTCATTCCCCCAGTAACCGATTTCATCTCATCCGCCATCATCTCGCGAGCTTTCCGGAGAGCATCGTTCGACGCGGCCATGACCAGATCTTGCACCATCTCCACATCACCGCTTTTCACGACATCCGGGTCAATGACGATGCCGAGTAACTGCATGGCCCCATTGGCGGTAACCGTCACACTGCCACCCCCGGCCGTTCCGATCACTGTTTTTGTCGCGGCCTGCTCCTGCACTTTTGCCATTTGTGCCTGCATCGCTTGCGCTTGCTTGAGGAGATTTCCCATGTTGCCGAATGGGCTCTTCATTCTTCGACCTCCTTTTGGCTCGACACCGATCTCACCTCTGCGATCTCTGCGCCGAACACCTCCAACGCCTGCTTGACGACCGGATGTGCCCGCGCTCGCTCGAAGAGGACCAGTCGTTGTTCTTTTTCTTTCGCCACCCTCAATTGTGCCATTGTCGGTCCGGAGGGATCAGACTCCGACAATTCGGCAATTCGCAACCGAACTGCCTGACCGCTCAATC
>DATIQH010000306.1:0-13055 GCA_035471155.1 Nitrospiraceae bacterium
GAGCCGACCGCGCCGGTGAAGGCGCCCTTCTCGTACCCGAACAGCTCGCTCTCCATCAGGTTCTCGGGGATCGCGGTGCAGTTGATCTTCCTACGACACCTATGGGTTCCCGATGGATTTGATGGGTGAGGCATGCCGTGAGCAGGGGATGACGCTGGATGAGGCGGGGTTCAATCTGGCCATTGAGGAACAGCGGAATCGCGCGCGCAAGACCGGCGGGTTTGAACAGGAGACGGCTCGGCCTGCAGTCACGGAATTGGCGGGGCGTCTCGGGGCCACGGAGTTTATCGGCTACGATCGCCTGGAGAGCGAAAGTCTTGTGAAGGCGATTTTGAAAGGCGACCGGTTGGTCAAGGAAGCGGCGGAAGGCGACGAGATTGAAGTCGTTCTTGATATGACGCCGTTCTATGCCGAAGGTGGTGGGCAGGTCGGTGACCGTGGTGTGTTAATGGGCTCTGATGGGCGGGTTGAGATCAAGGAAACCACGAGGCCTGCTCCGAGCGTGATTCTGCACAAGGGGACTGTCGCGAAAGGGCGGATTCGCGAGGGCGAGCAGCTGCGCATGACGGTCGATGCCACGACGCGGCAGGACGCGCAACGCAACCATACTGCCACCCATTTGGTCCATGCCGCGTTGCGCGATATGCTGGGGCCGCATGTCAAACAATATGGCTCATTGGTCGGTCCGAATCGGCTACGGTTTGACTTTGCCCACTTTAGGCCAATGTCGTCACGCGACATCGACGACATTGAGACGATGGTAAACAACGAGATTAGAAAAAATGAGCAAGTCCGCACGGAAGTTATGAGCATTCAGGACGCGGTGGCCAAGGGGGCACTGGCTTTTTTTGGCGACAAGTATGGCGAGCAGGTGCGTGTGGTGACGGTTGAATCCTTCAGCAAAGAACTCTGTGGTGGAACGCATTGCCGGCATACGGGAGACATTGGCCTGTTTCGGATTGTGTCGGAGACCGGCGTTGCGGCCGGTGTGCGCCGGATCGAAGCTCAGACCGGTAGCGGGGCGCTCGCGCACATGAAAAAACTGGAAACAGATATTCGGGAACTCTCAGACTTGCTCAAGGTCGGCCAGTCCGAGTTGGTCGTCAAAACGCGCAAGGTTATGACGCAGCTGAAAGACAAAGAACGCGAGTTGGAAGAGCTGAAATTGAAAATGGCCAGCGGGTCGTCAGTCGAGGCTACGGCGAAAACCATCGCCGGAATCCAGGTGCACGTGCAGCGGACTGACGGTCTGGATGTGAACGGGATGCGCGCGCTGGCCGATCAGTTGCGAGATAAGCTGAAGAGCGGTGTTGTGGCGTTGGGCGCCGCGAACGAGGGCAAGGTCTCGTTACTGGTCGTCGTGACGAAGGATCTGATTGCACGATTGAAAGCAGGCGATCTTATCAAGGAGATGGCAGTGGAAGTGGGCGGCACAGGTGGGGGCCGGCCCGAGATGGCGCAGGCGGGCGGAAAGGACCCGGCCAAGTTGGATGCCGCGTTGGAAAAGGTCTTTGGACTGGTCGAACGCATGTTGCAGCGGTACACTAATGCAGGGTAAACGAGTTCTCGCACTTGACTATGGGACCAAACGGATTGGGGTGGCCCTGAGCGATGAATTGGGCTGGACCGCCCAACCGCTCGAAACTCTCAATCGGCGCTCGTTGGACCGGGACATCGCCCATATCGCGTCTCTCGTCGGGACTTATGAGGTTAGGCAGGTTCTGTTGGGCTTTCCCATTCAATTGGATGGCCGTGAGGGTCCGGCAATCCAGGCGATGCGTGAATTTCAGGCTCGCTTGGAACAGGGAGTGCCTGTCCCAGTTATTCTGTGGGACGAACGGTTGACGACGAAGTCGGCAGAAGACCTCTTGATCGCGGCCGATGTCAGCCGGAAAAAGCGGAAGGGTGTGGTTGATCGCATCGCCGCTTCGATTCTGCTCCAGAGCTATCTGGCAAGCCTTGAACCGGCGCTGAAGAAAGAGCCGGAGTTCTGGGCGGATGAGCATGGTGACGGAGAAACGGTAGAGCCACCTCATGAAGCTACGAATCATCCTCGGATGTCTGCTGGTCGCAACGGTCGCACTTGGCGTCGCGGCCTACCAGACGATTCGCTGGGCTGAAGGCCCGGTTATTCCTGCCGAAGAGCACCCTCCTTCGAAAGTGGTCGTGATCCCTGACGGGGCGACGTTTCAGCAGGTTGCGACGATGCTTGAGCACGAAGGCTTGATCAGGACCAGCGTGTACTTTGTCTATTCAGGAAAATCTCAATCCGCCGATCGGAAGGTCCATGCAGGCGAGTACGAATTAAATCCCGGCATGACTCCGGCGGAGATTCTCGCGATCCTGCTCAACGGTCACGTGGTACTCCATCCTCTGACGATTCCCGAAGGACTGACCATCGCGCAAATCGCCGAAGTGGCGGCTCAAGACGGTTTCGTGGATCGCGCGGAGTTTCTCCGGTTAGCAAAAGATCAGACGTTCATCTCGTCGCTCGGCGTGAAGGCCGAGACACTGGAGGGGTATCTTTATCCCGACACGTATAAGTTTCCCCGTGGGATCAAGACGCGAGAGGTGTTGGTGGCCATGGTCGAGCAGCTGCGGCAGGAGGTTGGACCGGATCTCCATGCTCGAATGCAAGAACTCAAGATGACCATGCACGAAATGCTGACGCTTGCCTCTGTGATCGAAAAAGAAACCGGGTCCGGCAGTGAGCGGCCTGAAATTTCCGCGGTATTTCACAACCGGCTTAAGAAGCACATTCCATTGCAGAGCGATCCGACGGTCATTTATGGTTTGCCGGCATTCGATGGAAATATACACAAAAAAGACTTGTCCAGCCCCAGCCCCTACAATACCTATCGGGTGCAGGGGCTGCCGCCTGGACCGATCGCCAATCCGGGCATTCAAGCGATTCGCGCAGCGCTGTATCCATCCGATTCTCACTCCTTGTACTTTGTTTCCCGGAACGATGGAACGCATCAGTTTTCCGCGACGTTGATCGAGCACAACAAGGCAGTGGAAAAATATCAGAAGCGGCCCTTTCGTCGAGGGGCGCGTTCCCAGACATCGATCGTCCCTGGAAAGGGAGCGTTGTCCTACACAGAAGGGGTGTCGTAATCGATGTCTGAATGGAATTTGCCGGAACTTATAGACCATACAGTACTCCGGCCGGATGCCACAAAGAGCGACGTCCTACGATTGTGCCAGGAAGCGAAGGAGCATCGATTTACCGTAATTTTCGTCCCGCCTTGCTACGTGGATGAAGCGGTGACTGCACTGTCCGGTACGGCGATTCGTGTCGGCATCCCTATCGGGTTTCCTCTGGGTGGCCATACGACGAAGACCAAAGTTGCTGAGGCTGTTGAAGCGGTCGCGCGCGGCGCGCAGGTCCTGGATATGGTCATCAATGTGAGCCGGCTCAAGTCAGGGGATCGTGAGTACGTGCGGCAAGACATTGCTGAAGTGGTGAATGCGACTCCAGGCATCGAACATAAAGTCATACTTGAAACATGTTATCTGACACAGCAGGAAAAGCGCACGGCCTGCCAACTGGTTGTGGAGACGGGAGCGGACTATGTGAAGACATCGACCGGTTTCGGCCCCGCCGGCGCGACAGTCGAAGACGTGAGACTGATGAAAGAGACGGTGGCCGGTCGCGTCAAGGTGAAGGCCTCCGGAGGAATTAGAGACTGGAAGACCACGCTGGCCATGCTGGAGGCTGGCGCGGATCGGATCGGCACCAGCGCAAGTCTCGCGATCATGGGCGAATGGTCCCGCAGGCTGAAGGCTAAAAGCTAAAGTCCAAAGTCGAAAGTCCGAATGTTGGCGATCGAAGCTCCGAACACGTCAGCTCTCAGTCATCGGACCGCGGGTGGCTCCTTCTAACCCAGCACTCAACACTTAACCCTACGTCTGGCTTCTGCTATAGTGCGCCCATGATTACTCGTGTCATTGTGCTGGTGATCGATGGCCTCGGTGTCGGGGCCCTGCCCGATGCGTCGGAATATGGCGATGCTGGGTCCAATACCTTGTCCCATCTGGCCGATGCCGTTGGTGGGCTCAACCTCCCTACACTGGAAGCGCTCGGGCTTGGACACATTACGGGGATCAAAGGTGTACGGACGATGGGGCAGCCGGAAGGGTGTTTCGGTCGTCTTGGTTTTCTCTCGAAAGAGGTGGATTCTGTCGCCGGCTACTGGGAAATAGCCGGTCATCTGACTGATGTTGCCGGGCCGCACTATCCCGACGGGTTTCCTCCTGATATGGTCGCGGTCCTTGAACAGGCATTTGGCCGCAAGGTCATCGTCAATCGCCGCTCATCTGCCGTCGCCATATTACGCGAATGCGAGGCGGAGCATCTGTCGTCCGGCGCGCTGATCGTCTGGACAGACGGCCGACGAACTTGCCATGTGGCGGGGCATGAAAGGGCCATGCGCCGGGACGAGTTTTTCCAGCGTTGCCGCGACGCGAGAAAATTGCTCAAGAATCCATGGGGGATTGTTCGTGTTTCAGCCCATCCACTTCTGGGTGATGCCGGTGCAGTGCGGTTTGGCCCGCAACCCCGTGAGTTCGTGCTCGAACCACCCGGGCTGACCATGTTTGATGTGCTCAATCGCGCGAGCCAGATTCTGATCGGGGTAGGGAAAGTCAGCGATCTCTTCAGCGGTCGTGGGCTCACTCGTTCCGTGCCTGTGGCGCACTGGGCCTCATTATTTTCCGAGATTACAGGTATGTTGAAAAAAGTCCCACGCGGATTGATTTTTGCCGGGCTCGATGTTCTAGAGTCGGATGCGGCACAATCGGCCATGGCCCTCCATGATTTCGATCGACGGCTTCCCGGGTTACTGGAACAGCTTCGCCCAGGCGACCTGCTCATCCTGACGGGCGACCATGGACGGGATATGACAAAGGCTGATCTGGTTCCCACGCGAGAATACGTCCCACTCTTGGCCACTGGTCCGAAGTTGGCATATGGGGTTCATCTCGGCATCAGAGCGTCCGCTGCCGATCTGGGGCATACTATTGTGGAAGCGCTGTTGGGGGATCAACTTCCTGTGGGCGAGAGTTTTTTGGATGCCCTCCGCGCAGGGTAATGGGTAAGGCGTGAAACGTGAACCATAAGAGGTAAAGGGAGCACGCGGGTCGTCCGGATGTCCTACGAACGCAAACTGAATGAACTGCATGTGGAGTTGCCAGCACCACCACAACCGTTGGCAACCTACGTGCCGGCGGTCCGAGCCGGAGATCTCTTGTTTTTATCCGGCGTTCTTCCCATGCGAGATGGACAGCTGGCATTCATCGGGAAGCTCGGACGTGATCTGACTATCGAGCAGGGGACAGAGGCAGCCAGGCTCGCTCTTCTGAATGCACTGGCGATTGCCAAGCAGACACTCGGAACGTTGGACCGAATTACGCACGTAGTGAAGGTCGTCGGGCACGTGGCATCGGCGGAAGGTTTTGTGCAACAACCTCAAGTCCTCAACGGAGCCTCGGATCTCCTGGTCGATATTTTTGGAGAAGCTGGTCGTCATGCGCGTGTGGCAGTAGGAGCCGCTGAGCTGCCTCGCGGGGCTCCCGTCGAAATCGAAGTGATTTTCTCCGTGTCCTGACTGATCTCCCGCCCCGTCTCTGAACGCTGATTCGACGCGGACTCGCCGGATTGACTCTCTAAAAACTCACTTGTTATAGTTCAGTCGGTCCTTCGTTTTTCATAGGATCCACGTTTTTCTACCTCCAGCGTGTGAAACCTTCAAGTCACGCGTAGGGAATTCGTATCATATTCTTGCCTGACAAGGATCAGTACATGCGCGCATTCGTCACCGGGCTGAGTACAATAACTTTATGGGCAAGCCTGGCGGTTGCAGTGTTTGCTGCCACTCCTTCGGCGCTTGAGCTACAGCCGTCAACGGCGGTTCCAGGCGCCACTGTATCGATTGGAGGGAAGGGGTTCGGAGCATTTCGGTCTGCGCAAGTCAATCGTGTGACTGTCGGTGGGTTTCCCGCGTTGATTCAGCGATGGGAGCCAGACCTGATCGAGGTGAAGGTTCCTTTCCAAGCGCAAACCGGCCCTGTTGAAATTGTGGCTGGGAAAAACAGGATGTCTGCCGGGAAGTTAATAGTCGTGCAGCCGACAATTACTGCGGTGACACCGACGGAGATCGAAGCCGGCCGTACCATACAAATTACCGGCGTGCATTTCGGCGCTACCGCTGGTCCCCGCGACCCTAATACGATGTTCGGGGTCAACGATGTCACGATCGGGGGTGTGGTCGTCAGGCCACGTCGATGGAAGGACGACATCATCGAAGTCGAGGTTCCCGCCAATGCTGTGTCTGGTGATGTGATGATTCGATTGGCCTCGTCCGATCCCTTGCCGGACGGATCTTGTTGCGCGCCGGTCCAGTATAAGGTGAGCAACGCTGTTCCACTGAAACTGATTCCGAGTATTCGGGTCGATCCTCTCAGTGGGCCGGTCGGGACGAAGGTGGTTTTCTTCAGTCAAGGTTTTGGCGCAACGAAGGGAGCCGGCGACAAGGTGACGTTCGGCGGGCGCCTCGCCACCATCGCCCAATGGTCCGACAGCGCCATCGTCGTGCATCTCCCGATGGATGCGGAGACCGGACCCATCATTCTGACTACGCAGGGGCGGGAGCGCACAGTCGGAACCTTTATGGTTCATGTGCCAAAGGTGACAGCCTTGACGCCTCCGGCCGCTCCAATCGGCACACTCCTGAGAATCAGTGGGGAGCATTTCGGATTCTATTCGGAAAGTGGAGCGTCCCCCTATGCGTTTATCGATTTCAATACGGGAGAGAATCGAGTCGATATCGGCGGGGTCCGTGCCGTCATCTATCGCTGGCAGGACGATCGCATCGATGTGTGGGTGCCCTTCAGCGCAAAGAGCGGGCCGGTCACGGTGTATCGAGGCGCGACCAAACCCAATCCCGACGGTTCCTGTTGCGCGACGAAGGATACGCTCAAGACTGAGGCCGGAGTCTTTACGGTTGTGACGCCGAAGATTGATTCCTATAGCCCGCAATCGGGTGGACTCGATGATCTGGTCACCATCAAAGGGGCGGGGTTCGGCTCGTTCTTGAAGACAGCCGAGCATGCGTACATCGGCCTCAATCAGGGGGCCTACAAGCGACGAGAAGATATTGAATTGGGCGAAAACGTCTCGCGGACGGAAGTACTGTTCAGCAACATTGCGGCGCAGGTGATGTCCTGGGCGGATACGGAGATCGTCGTGCGAGTCCCTCACCGTCATCTGTACGGTCTGGGGAAGCGCAATGAGTTCTTCAATGAGCTGGCCACCGGCCCGCTGGTCGTGCGGCGTGGTTCCTGGGATGTACAGCCGGATGGAACCTGTTGTACTCCGAAAAAGTGGCTGACATTGGAAGCAGGCACCTTCACCATTGAGGCGAAGGGCATGCCAGATCCTAGCTACTTCAACAAAACCCGCCCGGACGCCGACACGAACCAGTGAGATACGGATGGCCAGGATCATGGCGGTGGTTCTCTCAGTCCCGCGCTGGCAGCGTTGCATTCATGGCGCTGATGATGCTGGTATGCGCGTCTCCCTCGTGGACTGCCGACCCTCCTCTGACGATCACCTCTCAAGCAAGCCATACGGAAGCTCTCCTGATGGGGCTCTATTTTCATACGCCGCAGTTGGGTTGGGCCGTCGGCTCTAGCGGCACCATCCTGAAGACGGTCGATGGCGGGAAGAAGTGGAGAAAGGCCGTCAGCGGCACCACGGCGAGCCTCTCAGCCGTCTTCTTTCTTGACGAGAAGCGGGGCTGGGTAGTCGGAGCCAATGGCACAATTCTCCGGAGCCAAGACGGGGGGAATACGTGGCATCAGCTGTCCGTTGACAGCCAAGCGCCGTTTTATGGTCTTTCGTTTGTGTCGCCCGGCGTGGGGTGGGTGGTCGGCGGCAACGGAACCATTCTTCATACGAAGGATGGCGGGACCCATTGGGTCGACCAAGCGAGTAAGACGAGCGCAGCTCTGTATGGCGTACAATTTCTCACTGCGCAACATGGGACGGCGGTTGGAGCAGTGGGGACCGTGTTGATGACGGACGATGGCGGGATCACCTGGATTCCGCAAGAGACGCAGGGGGCTGCCACACTGTTCGATGTGTATTTCACAGACATTTCGACCGGTTGGGCTGTTGGGAACGCCGGCGCGATTTTTCAAACGACCAACGGCGGCGGGCAATGGATCGACCGTACGCTGCCCTGCACCCGCACCTGCACGAAGCTGACCGACCTCTTGCGCGTTCGCTTTACCGACCCTCAGACCGGGTGGATCGTAGGGGAACGGGGCATGGTCTATCGGACTATTGATAGTGGTTTTACTTGGACAGAGCAGGGAGCGATTGCCAAGGTCTCGCTGTTCGGCCTGTCGTTTCCAGAAGGGACTCAGGGTTGGGCTAGTGGAGAAAACGGTACGATCGTTCATATGACCATTGGCCGCTAACCGCTCGTTCTATTCCATCTCATCCAGTCTTGATTGGAGAATACTGAGCGCGGCGATCGCCGCGGTCTCGGCCCGCAGGATTCGTGGTCCGAGAGCGAGTGGAAGGAAGCCCTGTTCCTGAGCCAGTCGCTGCTCTTCTGGTGCCCATCCTCCTTCCGGTCCTACCAATAAGACAATTGGACGATGGTGATCCGGTAGTAAGGGTGTGGCACCGAGCGACGGACCGTTGGAACGTTCTAGGAGGATGCCTTTCAGAGAGGCCGAAGCATACTGCCGACAGATTCCTGCCAGGTCTATCGGGTCTGCGATGGTGGGAATGGTCCATCGTTCCGACTGTTGCGCCGCATCCCGTGCAATACGTTCCCATCTGGAGCGTTGATGTTCCAGACGTTCCGGGTTGGGTTTGATGACGCTATGTATGCTGTGAATCGGCGCAATGGCAGCAACTCCGAGTTCTGTGGCCTTCTGAATGACCCAGTCCATCTTGTCGCCTTTGATCAACGACTGTCCGAGTACGATCAGTGAGGTCTTGCGCGTCGGTTCCGCCTGTCGTTCGATGATACGGCTGTCGAGAGCCTGTGAGGTCACGTGAGTCACTTCCACGCGATAGCGGCTTCCGCACCCGTCAGTCAGGGTGAGAACGTCTCCCTGGCGCAGGCGGAGACTATCGCGAAGATGATGGAGCAGGTCGCCGGTTACGCGAATCGTAGTGGGAGTGATGGAGTCGGGGTTGACGAAGAACGTAGCCATAGTGCGGGAACTGCCGGCGCTATTCGAAGAAGGTCTTCATCTTGTCGAAGAAGCCGTCGCTGTCTTCTTCCATTGACATGCCGCTCTCTTTGGCAAATTCTTTGAGCAATTCTTTCTGGCGCACGGTCAGTTTGGTGGGAATCTGAATCTTGATGACGAATAATTGGTCGCCGGTACTTTGGTTCTTAAGGCTGGGAACGCCGAGGCCTTTGATGCGCAAGGTCTTATCCTGCTGCGTGCCGGCAGGAATCTTGATCACTGTATTGCCCTTCAGTGTGGGAACTTCGATCTTGCCTCCGAGGACAGCCGTGACGAACTGAATAGGGACGTCGCAGAGAATATCATGACCTTCACGTCGGAAGATCGGGTGCGGCTTGACGGTAATCGCCACATAGAGATCGCCTGGCGGGCCTCCATTGAGGCCATGTTCCCCCTCGTTCGAGAGGCGGAGCCGCATGCCTGACTCGATGCCTGCCGGGATGTGCACGGCGATGGTCCGCTCTCGATAGGTGCGTTGACGGCCTTGGCAAGCAGGACAGGGTTCTGTGACGATCCGTCCTGCCCCTTCGCATTGGCCGCAGGGACGGGTGATGCTGAAGAATCCTTGCTGGAATCGCATCTGTCCTGCCCCTTTGCAACTGGGGCAGGTCTTGACGGAGGCCGCGCTCTTCGCGCCGCTTCCTTTGCAATCGCCACAGACTTCCCATCGCGGGAT
The DNA here is from genome assembly GCA_035471155.1 of Nitrospiraceae bacterium. GTDB lineage: Bacteria > Nitrospirota > Nitrospiria > Nitrospirales > Nitrospiraceae > Palsa-1315. Next base: position 9,950 of record DATIQH010000306.1, read on the forward strand.
TTTGAGTTTGGCCTCTTTCCCATAGACGGCTTCTTCGAAGGTCAGTTCCAGATTGTATTGGAGGTCGTTCCCGCGCTCTGCGCGGGTGCCGCCACGCTGGCCTCCGAAAAAATCTTCGAAGATATCGTTGAAGGCGTCGCCGAAGCCGCTTCCGCCGAATCCGAAGCCATCGGGGCCGCCACCCTGTTGGGCTCCGGCATGGCCGAACATGTCGTAGCGCTTGCGTTTTTCCTGATCGCTCAGTGTCTCGTAAGCCTCATTGACTTCTTTGAATTTTTCTTCCGACGTTTTCTTTTGCGCCTCTCCCGTCTGGAGATCGGGATGGTGCTGGCGGGCCATCTTCCGATACGCCTTCTTGAGATCGTCGTCGGACGCGGTTCGATCGACGCCTAAGGTTTCGTAGTAGTCGCGCTTGGACACGGTCGCCATGTCTCAGGGTGAAAGAGCAGCAAGACCGAGCCCCGTATATTAGCGAGGCTCGGTCTACTGACGGTATTCTAACTTACTTCTTGTCTTTGTCTACTTCTTCGAACTCTGCATCGACGACCTTTTCGTCGGTCTTGGTTTCGCCGGTTCCGGCCCCATTTCCGCCTGCTGCGTCGGCAGTACTGCCGGATGCAGTCGATGCCGATGCCTTCTTATACATTTCTTCGGCCAACTTGTGGGACGCAGTCGTCAACGTTTGGGTGGCGGACTCGATTGCCGCCGGGTCTGTTCCCTCCATCGCTTTCTTCAGCGCGGCCACCGCTTCCTCGATCTTGGTCTTGTCCTCCGCAGCGATTTTGTCGCCGTGCTCACTCAGATTTTTTTCCGTCTGGTAGATCAGGGTGTCGGCCTGGTTTTTGGCTTCGGCGGTCTTCCGTCGCTTTTTATCTTCGTCGGTATGGGCCTGCGCATCTCGCACCAGCTTTTCGACTTCTTCCTTGCTCAAGCCGCTGGAGGCCGTGATCTTGATGGACTGTTCCTTTTGTGTCGCCAAGTCTTTGGCTGAGACATGGACGATGCCATTGGCGTCGATGTCGAAGGTCACTTCGACTTGCGGCATTCCGCGAGGCGCGGGAGGAATGCCGACCAAGTCGAACTGGCCGAGGAGCTTGTTGTCGTTGGCCATTTCCCGTTCGCCTTGGAAGACTCGAATGGTCACCGCCGTCTGATTGTCGGCAGCTGTCGAGAAGACCTGGCTTTTTTTAGTCGGGACGGTCGTGTTCCGTTCGATCAATTTGGTAAAGACACCCCCGAGGGTCTCGATGCCCAACGACAGCGGCGTCACGTCCAGGAGCAGCACGTCCTTGACTTCGCCTTTGAGCACGCCGCCTTGAATGGCGGCGCCGATCGCCACCACTTCATCAGGGTTCACGCCTCGGTGCGGCTCTTTGCCGAAGAATTCCTTGACGGCCTGAATGACTTTGGGCATGCGGGTCATGCCGCCGACAAGGACAACTTCCTTGATATCGCTCGCGGAGACGCCGGCGTCGGCGAGGGCTTTCTTACAGGGTTCGATCGACCGTGCAATCAGGTCGTCGACCAGCTGTTCAAGTTTTGCGCGGGTCAATTTCACCACCAAGTGTTTCGGTCCGTTGGCGTCTGCGGTGATGAAAGGCAGATTGATTTCGGTTTCCTGTGACGAGGAAAGTTCGATCTTGGCGCGTTCCGCCGCTTCTTTTAGGCGTTGGAGGGCCATGCGATCTTTGCGAAGATCAATGCCTTGATCCTTCTTGAACTCATCGACCAACCAGTCCATGACGCGCTGGTCGAAGTCGTCGCCGCCGAGATAGGTATCGCCGTTGGTCGATTTGACCTCGAAGACGCCGTCGCCGATCTCAAGGATGGAGACGTCGAACGTCCCGCCACCCAGGTCATAGACGACGATCCGTTCGTCCTTCTTCTTGTCCAGACCATAAGCGAGGGACGCGGCGGTCGGCTCGTTGATGATCCGGAGGACATTCAATCCCGCGATTTGGCCCGCATCTTTGGTGGCTTGGCGCTGGCTATCGTCGAAATAGGCTGGGACGGTGATGACCGCTTCAGTGACTTTCTCGCCAAGATAGTCCTCCGCAGTCTGCCGCATCTTCTGTAAAATCATGGCGGAGATCTCCGGCGGGCTGTAGCGTTTGCCGCGTAGTTCGACGTGCGCATCGCCATTGTCCCCTTCGGTCACCTTGTAGGGCAGCCGCTTCGCAGCGTCGGTTACTTGTTGACTGCGGAATTTGCGGCCCATGAGGCGTTTCACTGAGAAAATCGTGTTCTCAGGATTCGTGATCGCCTGGCGCTTCGCAATCTGTCCGACGAGGCGCTCACCCTTTTCTGTGATGGCGACGACGGATGGTGTCGTACGGGCCCCTTCTGCATTGGCGATCACAACTGGTTCGCCGCCGCTCATGATGGAAACGCATGAGTTCGTGGTTCCAAGGTCGATACCGATCACTTTGCCCATGTGCCTACTCCTTCCTCACTAGATCTGTCTTTGATGATGTGATTACGATGTCCTGATCGTGTCGTCTGTTCCCGATGCGCCGTCGGCCTGTCCCGTCGATACGCTCACCATGGCTGCCCGTAAGATACGGTCATGCAACAGATATCCTCGCTGAAACTCCTCCACCACATGTTGCTCCGGGATTTTCTTGGACGCGACGGAGGTGACGGATTGATGTGTGGCGGGATTGAACAGCTGGCCGACCGTCTCGACGGGTTTGACATGAAATCTCGACAAGACTCCCGTCAACTGCTTAAGCGTGAGATCCACGCCCTGGATGAGGACGTTGCTGTCCCCCCCCTCTTGTGAAGCTTTAATGGCTCGTTCGAGATTGTCGAGGACTGGTAGCAGCTCCTTCAGCAGTTGTTCATTGCCGAATCGGATTTGATCGCGCTGGTCCCGCTGGATCAATCGTTTGTAGTTATCAAACTCTGCGGCAAGCCGGAGATACTTGTCGTTCAAACTCCTTACTTCTTCAGCCTTTGCCGCGAGGGCCAGCTGAAGCTCTGTGACCAGGCTGGCTTCCTCCGCGGCCGAGGTTGTGTCGGGCGCCAGAGCATCCAAGTTCCCGATTGTATTCGCGTTCTGGTGTTCCTCAGCCATGAGAGACTCCTTTATCCGTGTGAAGATAGC
>DATIQH010000307.1:0-3111 GCA_035471155.1 Nitrospiraceae bacterium
CCTGTGGTCGTCACGGGCGGGCGTCGAATACACCCACACTAATATCAGGAGGTTCGTATGAAGCAGCTATTAGGTATGATGGCCGTGGCGATCGGCGCCGTGTTGGTGCTGAACGGTCCTGCGTGGAGCGATGAGAAAGGCAAGGGGAAAAAGGACGAATCGAAAGAGACAGTTGAAATGGCCGCTACCGCCAAAGTGACGATCGACCAGGCGATCAAGACGGCTTCGGAGAAAGTGCCCGGTAAGGTCGTAGAGGCCGAACTGGAGAAGGAGCATGACACACTCGTGTGGGAAGTCGAAGTCGTCACGGCGGAGAACAAGGTAATGGAAGTTCACATCGATGCGGAGTCAGGAGCGGTGATCGACGTGGAGGATAAGATGTCGAAGAAAGACAGGAAGCATGAGCAGAAGCAGGAACACAAACAACAGCACAAGCCCTGACGCGCATGATTTATGAGCGTGTCTGCTGCAGTGTCAGATGGCAGACTCAAGCGAGACGAGCGAGACTGGCGGGAAAAGCGCGACAGGCAGGGACAGGAGGCACACCTCACGCGATTCGCGGCGAATCGTCGTGAGTCATGCCGGCCGAGCACGACTGGGCGCTAGGCAGAATCGGGAGAAAACGGTTGGATGAGATAGTGCCGGAGTCTTCTTGGTGGGCGCTGGTGTCTGCCATCGGGGTGGCAGGATCTGTTGATCGAACCAGATAGATTTCTGATCATTCTCGGGTACTGCCTCGGATTCTGGTTTTTGTTTCAATGAAGACCGCAGAGCCCATTATCGAGCATGAAGTACAGGCACAGGACGCGCCCTGGTACGCGCTGTCGTCCGAGCTATGTGCCACCAGACTGAACGCTCACTCGGAGCGAGGTCTGTCCAGCGAGGATGCTCGTGACCGCCTTGCAGCGCGGGGTCCCAACGAACTCCCGGAAGCTCATCCTCCTTCCCCGATCAAACTCTTTTTTTCTCAGTTCACGAGCGTCATTGTCTGGGTGTTGATCGGGGCGGCGGTGGTCTCCGGTTTGTTGGAAGACTGGCTCGATGCGGTAGCCATCCTGGCCATTGTGCTGTTCAACGGAGTCCTTGGATTTATCCAGGAGTTCAGGGCGGAGCGGTCCCTGGCGGCGTTGCGAAAGATGTCGGTGGCGACGGCGCGGGTGTTCCGTGACGGCGTGCTTCGATCCATCCCTGCGCGTGAGTTGGTGTCCGGCGATCTGATCTCCCTCGAAGCGGGCGACCGTATCCCTGCCGATGCCAGGCTGATCTACACGACGAACTTCCAAACGCAAGAGGCCTCGTTGACCGGCGAATCGACGCCGGCTCAGAAACGCTCGAGCGTCATCGCCGGAACCGGCGTGTCGCTGGCCGAACAGACGAACATGGCTTTTATGGGCACCGTGGCTGTGTCCGGTAAAGCAAGGGCTCTTGTCTTGGCGACCGCCTTAGGCACCGAGTTGGGCCGGATCGCTGCGATGATCCAAAAAGCTACGGAGGCCGAACGGACGGAGACTCCCTTGCAGCGCCGGCTCGAACAATTCGGCTACCAGCTGCTGTGGCTGGCGCTGGGCGTCGTGACGGTCGTATTCGTATTGGGTTATTTGCGAGGCGAGCCGGCGGTCTTGATGCTGTTGACGGCGGTGAGTCTCGCGGTAGCCGCTGTTCCTGAAGGGTTGCCCGCTGTCGTGACTATCACGCTGGCGTTGGGTGTGACCCGCATGGCGAAGCGCCATGCGCTGATCCGCAAGCTGCCTGCAGTCGAAACGCTCGGCTCCGCCACGGTTATCTGCTCGGACAAGACCGGCACGCTCACGAAGAATGAAATGACGGTGACGAGATTGTTCGCCGGAGACCGGGTGTTCGAGGTGACGGGCGAAGGATATGAGCCGGTGGGTGAAATTCGTGAAACGTCACCGCCCTTGAAAAACCTCTCACCTTTCACTTCTCACCTTTCACCTCTTCCCTCTGGCTTGCGCGAACTTCTGACTGCCGCCGTGCTGTGTAACGGTGCGACGTTGCGGCAGGAGGAGGGAACGTGGAACATTCTGGGTGATCCGACGGAAGGGGCCTTGCTGGTTGCGGCGGCGAAGGCGGAGCTCACGACCGAGCGACTCGATTCGGCCTATCGCTTTCTCGGAGAGGTGCCTTTCGATCCGGAGCGCAAGATGATGACGATCGTGCGGCAGACACCAGACGGCCCGGTCGCCTATGTCAAAGGCGCGCCGGATGTGTTGTTGCGGCACTGTACGCATCGGCTGGCTATGGATGGCACGACCGAACCGATCACGGAATCGATTCTCGCCGCCATCCTCGATGCGAATGCATCGTTCGCGCATCAGGCGTTGCGTGTGCTGGCGATGGCTCATCGGCGATTGGATTGCGAGCCTGAGGTTTATCGGGCGCAAGAGTTGGAGGAAGGGCTGGTCTTTCTTGGTCTCGTGGCCATGAAAGATCCGCTGCGGCCTGAGGCGAAAGCCGCCGTTCAGGCCTGTCACGATGCCGGCATTCGGACGGTGATGATTACGGGAGATCATAAGGAAACGGCAATGGCGATTGCGGGAGAGCTGGGGGCGTTCGAGGGACAGGAGCAGGCATTGTCCGGGACGGAACTCGATCGTTTATCAGACGATGAACTGGTTCGGAACGTGGGCAACGTGGCGGTCTATGCAAGAGTGTCCGCGGAGCATAAATTGCGTATCGTCAAAGCCTGGCAGGCGCGAGGTGCCATCGTGGCCATGACAGGCGACGGCGTAAACGACGCGCCTGCAGTCAAAGCGGCGGACATCGGCGTGGCTATGGGGGTGACCGGAACCGATGTGACGAAAGAAGCCGCCGATATGGTGGTGACGGACGATAATTTCGCCTCGATCGCCGCGGCGGTGGAAGAGGGTCGCGGCATCTTCGACAACATTCGCAAGACCATCTATTTTCTCTTGTCGTGCAATGTCAGTGAGGTGCTGGTGATGTTGTTCGCGGCGTTGATCGGGCTTCCGTTGCCTCTGTTGCCGATTCAGATTCTCTGGATGAATCTTGTGACGGACGGATTTCCTGCCTTGGCGCTGGCCGTAGATCCCAAGTCACCCGATCTGATGAAGCGGCAGCCTCGACGGCCGG
>DATIQH010000308.1:0-3067 GCA_035471155.1 Nitrospiraceae bacterium
CCGATTCCCGTTGATTTCGTTCACCGGGTCCGTACCGGTCGGTCGAGCTGTGGCTTCGACCGTCGCACAACGGTTGGGGCGGACGCTCTTGGAGCTGAGCGGGAACAACGCGATCATCGTGGATGAGACGGCGGACCTCTCCTTGGCGATTCGCGCCATCGTGTTCGGGGCGGTCGGCACCGCCGGCCAACGTTGCACGACGACCAGACGGCTGTTCGTCCACGAGTCTCGTTACGATGAAGTGGTCGCCAAGCTTATCTCGGCATACAGACAGATACGCATCGGCAATCCATTGGAGTCAGGCGTGCTCATGGGGCCGTTGATCGATCGAGCTGCGGTCGAGGCCTATCGAAAGACTCTCGAAGAGGTGAAGCAGGCGGGAGGGAAAATCCTCTACGGGGGGCGGGTACTGGATCAGCCGGGCTATTTCGTCGAGCCGGTCATCGTGCACGCGGAGAATCATTGGTCCACCGTCCAGCGCGAGACCTTTGCGCCGATTCTCTACGTTATGCCCTTCAGAGCCCTAGACGACGCCATCGCGTTACAAAATGCAGTACCTCAAGGCTTGTCGTCCGCGATTTTTACGTCCGACGTGCGGAGCAGCGAGCGGTTCACATCGACTGTCGGCAGCGATTGCGGGATTGCCAATGTGAATATCGGGACATCGGGGGCGGAAATCGGTGGCGCCTTTGGGGGTGAAAAGGAAACCGGTGGAGGGCGCGAGGCCGGCTCGGATGCCTGGAAGGCCTATATGCGGCGGCAGACGAATACCACCAACTGGGGCAACGATTTGCCGTTGGCGCAGGGCATTCAGTTCGGCTCCTAACAGGATGCTGAAAAAGGCCCCCAACTTCGTTCTCGGTTCGTCACAATCCTCAACGTACCCGAGAGGGTACGCCTCCGGTTGTGACTCCCCTGCGGCCTCGTTGGATGACCTTTTTGAGCATCCTGAGCAGTTTCTCCTGTTATCCTTGATCTGATCTGTGAGTGACCGATGACTCACATTCGTTGGGAAGGAGCCAAACCATGGAACCAGGCGTTGAGCTAGATGCGTTGATTGCCAGGATGGTTCAGGAGTATGTGTCGCACAATCAGGCAGCCAAGGCGCTGCGCGACTCGCTGGACGAAGCGGGAGTCGGCTTCTATCCGGTCGCAGACCATCTCACCCTGCGGACGATGGATATCGACCGACGCGCGGAGGAATTCACGAAGCTCGGGTATGTGCACGGTGAAACGATCGAGTATGAAGACTGGTATGCGAAGGTCTATCGAAAGATTGGCTATCCCGCACTCTTCGTAGATCAAGCCTATCCCGATGATCGGGGCCGCACCAGCATCATCCCCGGCTGGGTCAAAAAATTTGGCGATCAGGTCTTCCATCATGTAGCGGTGCGTGTGGAAGACATTGAGCGGGCGATTGAACAGTTGAAGGCGAAGGGGGTGGTCTTTACCGGTCAGATCGTCGGCGCCCGCGGCGGCCAGTTACGGCAAATCTTCACAGCGCCGGAAATGGTGGACGGTCAGCCTTTCTCCGTGCTCGAACTCGCCGAACGTCACAGAGGATACCAGGGGTTCTCGCCCCCTCAAGCAGACAGTTTGATGAAATCCACCATAGCTCGATAGTGTCCTGCCCTTTCCGGCATCATTCATAGCCGTTTCCGCATGACTCGCGAACAAGATTGATAAGATTCCCGGTTCGTATCGGCGAAAGGCAAGAAATTTGACTATTGACTATTTATAATATGTCGAGTATTCTAGACGCATGGACATTAAAGAAGCTCTCGCCGTTTTCGATTCGCTGTCGCAGGATACTCGACTGCGAGTGTTTCGTTTGCTGGTTGAATATGGCGAGGCTGGCGCGCCTGCCGGCGCACTGAGCGAGGCCTTACATATTCCTCACAATACGCTGTCGTTCCATCTGTCGCATATGAGCCACGCCGGTCTCGTCCTGTCGAGACGGGAAGGGAGGTCGGTCATCTACTGTGCCAATTTTGAGTTTTTTTCAGAGTTGATCCGCTACATGGTCAAGGACTGCTGCCGCGTCGAATTTGCCAGCATCCGCGACGACAAAAAGCGGAAATGCTCGATCATTGAATTGTCACACTGCTGCGAACCATAGGAGGACGTATCATGAAACGATTTCACATCCATGTTGGGGTCGAGAAACTCGATGAATCCATCCGCTTTTACAATGCCCTGTTCGGCGCGGAGCCGGTGAAAACGAAACCGGACTATGCCAAATGGTTGCTGGAGGATCCCCGTGTCAACTTCGCGATCTCCACGCGTGCGAAGACAAAGGGCGTTGATCACCTGGGTATCCAGGTTGAGGAAGAGAGCGAACTGGCAGAGTTGCGTGACCGCCTCAAGGCTGGTGACATGACCGTGGTCGATGAAGGCGAAACAGTCTGCTGTTACGCCCGATCGGAAAAATCTTGGGTGCAAGATCCCGCGGGTATTCCGTGGGAAGCCTACCGGACGATGGAGGATGCCCAGCTCTTTTCCGGCCATGCCGATCAGGCTGAGAGTGCGTGTTGTACGCCGGAGACGATGGGACAGCCAGAGTGTTGTATCCCATCCGATAAAACCGCAGGGTGCTGCGGCTGATGAAGTCGGACCCGCTTAAAGTGCTGGTTGTGTGCACGGGTAATTCCTGCCGCTCTATCATGGCTGAGGCCTTGATCAATAATCTTGGCTGGGGCCGGTATCGGGCATGGAGTGCCGGAAGTGTTCCAACGGGATTCGTGCATCTGAAATCCATTGAGACGTTACAACGGCATGGCGTGGACCCCGGTCAGAAACGTAGCAAGTCGTGGAATGAGTTCGCTGAAGAGTCCTTTGACCTGGTGATCACGGTGTGCGATCAGGCGGCGGGCGAAAGTTGCCCACTATTCTCTGGCAACCCTAAGAAGCTGCTGGCCGAATGGCGCGCGCACGTCTTCGACCGGCTGCGCCGCCAGATCGACAAGACCGCCGACCCGTTCCTGGCCGAGCTGCTGCGCGAGCTGCGCGGCTACCCGGGTCCCGGACCGGAGCCGCCGGCCGCGCCCGGCCCGCCGGCGGTGGTGAT
>DATIQH010000309.1:0-8732 GCA_035471155.1 Nitrospiraceae bacterium
ATGGAGCGCCGCCGCACAGCCCGCGCCGCCGCCACCCACCACCAGTACATCGGTCGTGTAATCCGCCGTGAGATCGACCTCGTCAGCAATGAGGCTGTCGCCCTCCAGCAACGATGCCAACTCGACAACCGTCTTATCCCCGCTATTGGGTCCAAAACGGATTGGCCGATAGGCTCGCTCACGAAAATCCGGATGATATTTGTGGATCAGCTGATCGCGATCCGCCGGAGAGAACTTGGGGAGGGTCTGCTTGCGTCGAGCATCCCGCGTTCGGTGTACGATTTGTTGAAGAGCGTGGACGTCCATGAATGTGCTTTCAGCTATCAGCGTTCAGTATTCAGCTTCTGCCTCAATTTCAGAAGCTGAGGGCTGACGGCTGACCGCTCATCATGCTATTTCACAGTGGCGCAGTGATCGGCCAATTCTTTTTCGTTCATCTTGAGGATCTTGGCCCACTCGTCGTTGAAACGGCCGTCCTGGATTTCCTTGATGCGCGCATCCAGCCCCAGAGGTTTCTCGGTAAAGTGAGCCCCCTGCGCCCGGCTTACATAGAGGGCCACGAGATTGGGGGCGATGTCCGCAATGCAGACCGGCGTGCACATGCCGCACATGACACAATCCATAAACATCTCGGACACACTCTTGAAATCCCCGAAGACGGCCTTCCAGACGCCTTCACGCACATCGATACTCTGCGGGCAGGCCTCAGTGCAGGCATTGCAATTCCGGCAGAGCGGCGCCTCAGGATAGAGATTGAAGAGGTCCTGTTTCGGATCCTTGAGCCCCTGGATGTCATAGGTGGCCTTCCTGGCCGGGAAGGGCGGCATCATCGTGATTGACATGCCGTCTTGCACCGCCATTTGGCAAGCCAGACAGGTCCTTACTTTGGGATCGTCCTTGGTCCGATAGTAGGCCGCGCAGGCGCCGCAAAACCCGCCAAGGCAGCCGGCCCCACGGACGACTTCCTGGCCCGAATACCACAGAGCCTTCATGATCGTGATCCCCTCCGGCACCTCGTACTTCTTACCGGCGATCTCGACGGCGACCATCTTGTGCCGGATGACTTCCGGCTGATCGATGACGTTGCTGTCTTCTTGTGCCATCTTTTCTTTCGCAGGCGTAAGGAGTTTCTCTCAACCCCTTACGCCTAACCCCTCACGAAATTCTAGGCAATCGCATCTACGATCGCATTCAAAGTCTGGCTGGGACGCATCGCCTTGGACGCCTTTGCATCATCAGGATGATAGTATCCGCCGACATCGACCGGCTTCCCCTGGGCAGCGAGTAATTCGCCTGAAATCTTGGCTTCATTGTCGGCCATGTCCTTGGCGATCTTGGCAAAGCGCGCCGCCAAGCCCTTGTCCTGAGTCTGTTGGGCCAAGGCCTGCGCCCAGTACAAAGCCAGATAGAAATGACTCCCGCGATTGTCGATCTCTCCGACTTTACGCGCCGGCGACTTGTTGCTCTCCAGGAACTTCGCATTGGCCTGATCGAGCGCGTCGGCCAGATTTTTTGCCGCTTGATTGTTCGCCACCTTGGCGAGATGCTCCAATGAAGCGGCGAGGGCCAGAAATTCACCCAGCGAATCCCACCGCAGATAGCCTTCTTCCTGGAACTGCTGCACATGCTTGGGCGCTGAACCGCCTGCGCCGGTCTCGAAGAGTCCGCCGCCGTTCAGTAGGGGAACGATTGAGAGCATCTTCGCGCTGGTCCCGATTTCGAGAATGGGGAACAGGTCCGTGAGGTAGTCGCGCAACACGTTCCCCGTCACAGAGATCGTGTCCTTCCCCTCTTTGATTCGCTCCAATGAGAGGCGCGTGGCATCAGCCGGAGTCATAATCCGAATATCGAGACCGGTTGTATCGTGATCTTTCAAGTAGCGTTCGACCTTCGCGATCAATTGCGCATCATGCGCTCTGGTCTTGTCCAGCCAGAAAATTGCCGGGGCCCCAGTGGCCTTCGCACGACTTACCGCCAGCTTCACCCAGTCCCTGATCGGCGCATCCTTCACCTGGCACATGCGCCAGATGTCGCCTTCTTCCACCTGATGCTCCAGTAGCGTCTTCCCTGAAGCATCTACCACACGGATCGTACCGTTGCCTGGCACCTTGAAGGTCTTGTCGTGCGAACCGTACTCCTCTGCCGCCTGCGCCATGAGACCGACGTTTGGCACGCTGCCCATCGTCTTGGGATCTAATGCACCATGTTTCTTACAGAAGCTCACCACCTCTTGATAGACCGGCGCGTAACTGGAATCAGGAATCACACACTTCGCGTCATACGCCTTACCGTCAGGGCCCCACATCTTTCCCGAATCGCGAATGACCGGAGGCATGGAAGCGTCGATGATGATGTCACTAGGCACATGCAGGTTGGTGATCCCCTTGTCGGAATTCACCATCGCCATGGGGGGCCGCTTCCGGTAGACAGCCTGAACGTCGGCTTCGATGGCTTTGCGCTGATCCTCCGGCAAGGCTTTGATCTTCGTGTAGAGGTCACCGATCCCGTTGTCCGGATCCACTCCGAGCTTCTTGAGGGTCTCGCCATGCTTCTCGAACACGTCTTTGTAATAGACCGTCACGGCATGGCCGAAGATCTTGGGATCCGAGACCTTCATCATGGTGGCCTTCATATGGAGCGAGAACAGCACGCCCTGCTTCTTAGCGTCTTCGATCTGCTCCTCCAGGAACTGGCGCAGGGCCTTCTTGCTCATGAACGTGGCATCGATGATTTCATTGGCCTGCAGCGTTACCTTCGGCTTGAGCACGGTCGTCTTGCCGTCCTGACCGACGAACTCGATCTTCGCATCGGTTGCCGCAGCCGTGGTCATGGACTTTTCGTTAGACCGGAAATCTCCACCCTTCATATGGGAGACGTGTGTCTTGGAGTCCTGACTCCAAGCGCCCATCTTATGCGGATGTTTTCTCGTATGGGCCTTCACGGAAAGCGGCGCACGGCGATCGGAGTTGCCCTCGCGTAGCACCGGGTTGACCGCGCTGCCCTTGACCTTGTCGTAGCGGTTCTTGATGTCCTTCTCTTTCTCGTCTTTCGGATTCTCAGGATAATCGGGAAGCTTATAGCCTTGACTTTGCAACTCTTTGACCGCCTCTTGGAGCTGAGGAAGCGACGCGCTGATGTTCGGAAGCTTGATAATATTGGCTTCCGGGGTCTTGGCCAGCTCGCCCAGTTCAGACAGCGCGTCGGCTTGCTTCTGTTCCGGCGTCAGGTAGTCTGGAAATACGGCGAGAATGCGCCCGGCTAACGAGATATCGCGCAATTCGACAGCGACACCAGCCGCCTTGCTGAAGGCGTTGATGATCGGCAGAAATGAATAGGTCGCCAGCATGGGCGCTTCATCGGTTTTTGTGTAGATAATTTTGTCTGCTTTGGTCGTCATGGCTATTCTCTCCTAACTCCTTGTTAGTTCAACGCATTTAACGCTGAACCGGCCTTGAACCACGCAATCTGCTGTTCGGTGATGCTGTGGTTCGCCTGAATGGTGAGTGACGTACCATCCGGCTTATGGATGGTCACTTGCACCGGTTTGCCAGGAGCCAGACTGTTTAGCCCTGTCACGCTGATGCGATCCTGCTGTTCGATCTTCTCGTAGTCCTTCGGATCAGCAAAGGTCAACGCCAAGATTCCCTGCTTCTTCAAATTGGTCTCATGAATACGGGCAAAACTCTTCGTAATGACGACGCGCACGTTGAGGAACCGTGGTGACATCGCAGCATGTTCCCGGCTGCTGCCCTCTCCGTAATTCTCGTCGCCGACCACAATCGAACCGATGCCCTTCGCCTTATACCGGCGGGCAATCTGGGCCATGGTGAGCCCCGATTCGCCCGTCAACACATCTGTGCCCTTGCCTGGCTCTGGGAAAAACGCATTGTTCGCTCCTAGAAACAGATTGTCGCTGATCTTATCAAGATGACCGCGGAACTTGAGCCAGGGACCGGCTGGAGAAATGTGATCGGTTGTCGTCTTGCCCTTGGTCTTGATCAAGAGCGGGAGTTTCTCGAAATCCTTTCCGTCCCAACGAGGAAAAGGCTGCAATAGCTGGAGTCGTTCGCTGGTCGGCGGAATCTCTACGGTCAAGCCCTCACCGCTGGCTGCCGGCGCAACAAACCCCTCCTCACCCTTCGCAAAACCCTTCGCCGGAAGCTCCTCGCCTACCGGCGGCAGGAACTTGAATTCCTTCCCGTCCGCACCCTTGAGCGTCTGGTTCACAGGATCGAAGCCAAGATCGCCAGTAATGGCATAGGCCGTCACGACTTCCGGGCTCGCGAGAAACGACAATGTTTCGTTGATGCCGTCGTTGCGGCCGGGGAAATTGCGGTTGAAAGAACTGACGATCGAGTCCGCTTTCCCCTTCACGCCATCGGCCCGTTTCCACTGTCCGATGCAGGGACCGCAAGAATTCGACAGCACCGTGCCGCCCAACTGTTCAAATGTCTCCAGAAACCCGTCGCGCTTCATCGTATGGTAAATACGCTCGGAGCCGGGCGACACGAGGAACGAGGTTTTCGCTTTGAGCCCGGCCTTCAGCCCCTGCTGAGCGATGTGGGCCGAACGGCTGATATCTTCATAGGACGAATTGGTGCAGCTTCCGATAAGCGCCGCCTTGAGCTCGACTGGATAACCCTTCTCCTTGGCTTCCGCTGCCAGCTTGGAAACGGGCCGGGCAAGATCCGGCGTGTGTGGCCCGACAACGTGGGGCTCGAGCGTCGACAAATCGACTTCGACGATCTGATCGTAATACTTCTCAGGCGACTGAGCGACTTCGGGGTCCGCCACAAGCAAGTGTTTGTTGGCAATCGCAAGGTTGGCCAGATCGGCCCGATCCGTGATGTTCAGATAGGCGACCATCTTCTGGTCGAAGGGAAATACCGACGTCGTCGCGCCCAATTCCGCGCCCATATTGCAAATGGTCCCCTTCCCGGTCGCGCTGATGGTGTCGGCGCCGGGCCCAAAGTATTCGACGATCTTGTTCGTCCCGCCCTTCACCGTGAGCAAGCCGCAGAGGTATAGAATCACATCCTTCGGCGAGGTCCAACCGCTTAATTTTCCGGTCAGATGGATGCCGATCAGTTTCGGATGGAGGACCTCCCATGGCAAGCCGGCCATCACTTCACCTGCATCCGCCCCACCGACACCGATCGCCAATCCACCAAGCCCACCGCCGTTCGGGGTGTGGGAGTCGGTGCCGATGATCAAACAGCCGGGGAACGCGTAGTTCTCCAACACCACTTGATGAATGATCCCAGCGCCGGGCTTCCAGAATCCAATGCCGTACTTCTTGGCCGCGGAGGCGAGAAAATTATACACTTCTGCGTTCTCGTCCACTGCGCGAAGCAGGTCCTTCTCAGAACCCATCTCGGCGCGAATCAAGTGGTCGCAGTGAATGGTGCTCGGCACGGCCGCTTGGGCCTTGTTGGCTTGCATGAACTGCAACATGGCCATCTGAGCTGTCGCGTCCTGCATGGCCACGCGATCTGGCCGCAGGGCCAACATCGCTTTGCCTCTCTCCCACGTCTGCGTGTCGAAATCATCCGCGTGTGAAACCAGCACCTTCTCAGACAGAGTCAGGCCACGACCGAACTTCTTTCTGGCCTTGGCTAACACATCCGGCATCTTCGCATACAGATTTTTTGCAAGATCTATCGACATGGTGACCTCAATTCAAAATTAACAATTTAAAATTAAAAATTCTCGCTACTTTAAAGGCGGCACTTCGCGCCGTTTGGGCGCCGCATAATTTACCAGATAGTCGAACAGCCTGATCAAGCGGCTATCCTGGCGCTTCTGATCCACCCAATGCCCGATCAATCCGATCGTGCGTGACAGGATGAAGAAGCCGTTCAAACTGTCGACTGGAAATCCGATATCGACAAGCACCGCCGCCATCGTTCCGTCTACGTTCAGAATCAGATTATCCTTCTTCACCGCGGTCACCTGCTCCACTTGCAACGCGAAATCGAGGCAGGGCGTCTTGATATTCAAGCTCTTGACGTATCCGACCAGCTCTTTCACCCGTTTGTCAGGATTGCGCAGGCTCTTCACACGATGGCCGATCCCCGGCACCGGACCGACGTTCTTCTTCATGTAGGCGAGGAAGTCGTCCACTGACATCTTGTTATCGACGGCATACTTGAACCAGCGGCCGGCGTCCGTCACCGCTCCGCCGAATCGAGGACCGATCATGATCATGCCGGCCGCCACCGACTGGGATAGACCGATGCCGGCGCAGGCCGCGAGAATCGTGGCGTAGGCGCCGCTCACGCAGGGTCCGTGGTCCGCAGACAGCATCATGATGCGCTTGATGATTTCAGCTTCCTGTTTGGAGATCAGGCGTTTGTCCCACAGAAGACCGATGACGTGGGGAATTTCATAGCCCTTGTTGATGAGTTCAGAGGCGGGATAGCCGTCGTAGCAAGGTTCTTCACCACGGTCGTCGCTGATCGTGGTGCGGATCAGCGGAGCCACCATGACTTCGTCGGCCTTCATCGCCTCTTCAATCGACTTCGGCAGTTTCGGCAGCACAAGCGGCTCGACCGGTTCCTTGACCTGGCCGGATTTCAATAGTTCCTGATAGGTCTCCTTGATCGCGGGACCCAAAGCGCCAAAGGTCGCCGGCACGATCGCACCGGACTTTTTGAGAGCATCAGACTTCGAGCGGGCCGACCCTTCGCCCTTCAACCCTTCCTTCGCGCCTGCATGGCCGAACTTCATGCCTTTCGGTAAACTCTCCTGACAGAAACCGGAGACGACGGCCAGCAACTTCACGCGCCGCTTCTTCGCCCCGTACCACTCGGCTGCCCGCTCTTCGAGATCGCCGCCCATTTCCCCGACGATGACAACCGCCTTCGTTTGCGGATCGTTCTCGAACATGTCGAGGTAGCTGACATAGTCGGTTCCCGGATAGGTATCGCCACCGATCCCGATGGCCGTCGTGATACCGTCGGCAAACTGTGAGCAGATCCAGATAATCTCGTTGGAGAGGCCGCCTGACTTGGTAATGACCCCGAACGAACCTTCGCGGTAGAGCTTCGACAACACCAGGTTGTCGAATGCGCCGCCGATGACACCTAATCGGCAAGAGCCGGCTGAGACAATTCCGATCGACGAAGGGCCATTGAAGACCTTCCCGAGCTTGGTCGCATGACGGCCCAGGATCTTGGCATCCTTCTCCGGCACACCTTCGGTGATCATCGACACGACCTTGATGTGAGAATCGTCCAAGGCTTCCATCCCGCCCTTCATCGCCCGATCTGCGCCGATGTAGACGAGACTGGTGTTGATCTGAGGATGGTTCTTGGTTGCTTCCGCAACGGTTTTATAGATAGGCACGGCCACCAAGCCGCTGCCATAGGGAATTTCGTGTGTCTTGCCGGCGTCGGGAGGATACACAAAAGCCAGAACATTCAACGAGCGTTTAATCAAGTAACAGAACTCGGCCATTCGTCGTGCGGCGTTCACGCCCGCGACACCCCCCTGAATGACCACATAGGTATCTTTATTGGCCAGGATACTCATCGGGATCTCCCTCTCTTCTTCAGTGCTGAGTGCTGAGCCGGACGGAGTCTCCTCCTACTCAGCGCTCAAGTCTCGGCACTCGTTTCTATTTCAGTAGCGCCTTGTCGACGATATCGGTCAGCGGCGTGTTGCGGTCGAAGACGTTGATGTCGAACCCTTCGTCCTTCAGTGCGCGCATCGCATCGAGCCCTTCCTTCTCACGCGGGCCGCCGCGGCGCACCCAAATCTTGACGTCCTTGAGTTTACCCTCAGACTTCGCCTTGCGGAATCCATTGATGATGCCGCCAAAGGTCTTCTTCACGTCGGTGAAATTGGCAATCGCCCCGCCGACGATGATGTTCTTGATCCCGGGCAACGAGCAGACCTTGTCGGTCAGGACTTCAACTGCCCAGTCGGGCGGATCGCCGGAGTATTCGGCATAATTGGCCAACTTGCCGCCGCGCGCAACGACCGCATCGGAATAGTAGACGCTGGCCCCGCCGCCCGCCGGCAACATCGCCGTATCCCCACCGGGAATTTCGATGAACTTGACCGAGCCCTTGATCTTCGAATCCACCGCCATCACTTCCATTTCATGCTTGGAATAGGCCCGGCCGAATTCTGCGGCAAAGGCAAAGTTCCAATCGGGGTGCCGGAACTTGGCGTCGCCATCGAGCAGCGTCACCGCATCCAAGGCGATCAGTTCGTGGTCCTGTTCGCGCAAGACGACGGGGTTTACTTCCAAATACTGCGCATCTTCGCTATCGAAGCAGGTGAACATTTTGCCGGCAAACTCGGCCATCTTCTTCAACGTCGAACCGGTAAAGCCCGCATCCTTAGCCAACCGTTCGAGCGACTCCTCCGAAGGCTGCTGGCCGACTTCCACCGCCAGGCGCTTCACACGATCCCAATTCGATTCGACTTCAATGCCGCCGCAGTTGGCAACGAGAATGTCCGTCCCTTCTCGGGTGGATTTCACCGCGCAATAATATTCTTCCTTGTGCGGAATCATTTCAGAGACAATCACTTGCGAGACCGTGATGCTGCCGACTTGGCGGCCGATCATTTCTTTCGTCGCCGCCTCCGCCTCTTTCAGATCCAGGCCGACCTTGACCAAGCCAAGTTTGAATCGCGAGCCGAGCGCTTCATGCGCCTTGACCACCAGCTTGGATTTTTTGAGCCATTCATTCACATGACCGAGTTTTTCCAATTCATCGACC
>DATIQH010000310.1:0-2516 GCA_035471155.1 Nitrospiraceae bacterium
GCAATGGTGGCAGGCGCGGCGACCCCGATCAGGCCCATCCCGACGCCTTCAGCCACCCGGCTGATCACCAGGCTGCCGAAGCTTCCCGACAGGGCGCCGGTGGCAGAGCCGGCTGCCAGGCTGCCTACATCGAACGAGCACAGTTTCATCGTGCGCGTTCTGCGAGCAAGGAGGGCACCTGGCCGCTCCTCACCCACTTTTTCAGCGTCCTGTTAGATTTTACTTCTTGGTTTGTGCTTCCCAATCCGCTAAGAACTTCTTGAGTCCGCTATCCGTCAACGGATGCTTCACCATCTGCTGAAAAATCGAAAAGGGCATTGTGCAAATATGCCCGCCAGCCAGCGCAGCCTCGACAACGTGTTGCGGGTGACGCACGCTGGCCACCAGCACCAGAGTTCTATAGTCATAGTTACGGTAGATGGTCAGGATTTGGCGAATCAGCTCCATCCCGTTTGAACTGATGTCGTCAAGCCGTCCGATGAAGGGGGACACGCACCACGCGCCGGCTTTTGCCGCGAGGAGCGCCTGGGTTGGGGAAAAGCACAATGTGACATTCACCTTGATACCCTCGGCTGCCATCCTCTTGGTGGCCTTCAACCCTTCTGCGATCAAAGGCACCTTCACAACAATGTTCTTATGGATCTTGGCAAGCTCCTTCCCTTCCTTCACCATGGCATCGGCTTCGAGGCTGACGACTTCTGCACTGATCGGCCCGTCTACGATCTTGCAAATTTCGACGAGCATTTCCTTAAAGCTGCGTCCTTCCTTGGCGACAAGCGACGGATTTGTCGTGACTCCGTCAAGAAGTCCGAGGCTGGCTGCCTCCTGAATTTCCTTCACATTGGCGGTATCAAGAAAGAATTTCATGGGTGTGTCCTTTCATGTCGGGGTAGAAATTCCTGTAACTGGAACGTTATCGATCATTCCTATAACGAATTCAACCTCACACCATCTTCTTCCGGCATACGCCAGTTTGACAGGTTCCGGGCTGCCGGTTAGAATTCGGCTATTCATCATACGACTCGTCTCCGCGTTTATCACGACCGAGGAGAGTGCACAATGCGACGATCAGCTTGGATGCTTCTGTTCAGTCTAGCCCTAGCCGGCTGCGGCGGCGGCAATCCCTACCTTGAGCAGTCTCTCAAACCGGCTGAACTTCAAGGCAAGGACAAGGCCTGGTTTGAGAAGAACTGGGGAGCGCCGAGCGGGAAGGCTACGAGATTTTTTGGCGGTGAAACCTGGACGTACTATCGCATCGCCGGCGGCAAATCAGGCCCACCCCTCTTTAACTTCTCCCCTAATGAGTGCCAAATCACGCTCAAGTTCGACAAGGAAGAAAAACTGTCCGACTCTAGTTACTCGGGCTGTTAGCCTGCGAGTTTTTCCTGATACTTGTGCGCGCAGGATTGACTGCAGAAGTAATAGGTTTGCCCTCCAATATCTTCCGTCACTGCTATTCCCCTTGGAACAAACACCAGGCAAACGGGATCTTGAACCATCTGATCCTTGCTGGGGGCAAGACGCTCTGGTTGCCCCTGGCCCTTGAGCCCTCGAAAGGCTCGCCGAAGAAGGAAGTACAGCACGACAAGCAGCCCAAGAATGAGAACAACTCTATACATGGTGGTACGCTCTTCCTTATGCCACAATCCTATGGGACAGGATTACCGGTGTCAAGAACTCCACTCTCTTATCACTGCTACAGCAGTAGAATCTCTTCCATACTTCAGGATCAAAAGGCCTATCGGCATATGAGCAAAAGAGCCATTTACTCAGGCGGACCAGTACTTCAGATGGATATGCTTTCTTTTTCCATCATGTTACAGTGCCGCCATGACAACTTGCGATAAATGCCGCGGGGCAATGTTACCGGAACGGGCAGTGGATCTGAACGCAGGGCTTGCGATCACAGTATTTGCGTGTTTGAACTGTGGTCGTCGGAAATCAGCGGACCAAGAACCTCGGCCTATTACCGCGAGACATTAAGCCCGCGTCATGACAGGACCGAAACCGCTCACATACGACGAGCGAAAGGCAGCTGAAGCCACCTTGAGTGGTATCCGTCTCGTGCCGAGTAGACGGATTCCGCTCAGAAGGTCTGCGCTAGTCTTTCTGCTGTGACCTTTACGCGAAGAACCACGGCTCTCACTCTCACAAACAATCGAGACATCGAGAAAGTCGGCCGGTATTCGCGGTGTGTTTCCCCTTGCCCACAGGCGTGCAATAGTCTCAGAGAGCTTCCGGCATAACGTTCATTTCAAACCCACATCGCTGCACTGTCGGCGACATGAACCGAACGTCGCTTCGCTAGGATCTGCCTAGTCGTGGAGACTGTCGGGATCAGGCTCATGATGTGGAGACCGGCACAGTGCGGAGAGACTATCGGAGACTCAACACATCCATCATGGCTTCAACTGGGCGCCCCCCAGCGTCCTCGTCGACACGATCGGCCTGAAGCCGATGGTGCAGATGATCGAAACCGCCAAGCTCCCCGTTCCGAAGCTGCTCACGGAGGCCCT
>DATIQH010000311.1:0-3636 GCA_035471155.1 Nitrospiraceae bacterium
ATCGGAAAGATCTTCGGACGTGAGAATGATCTCGGCGGCTGCGTCCTCCGCCATAATCCGAAGCCGGCCGCGCGGATAATCAGGATCGAGAGGAACATAGGCCACGCCGGCTTTCAGAACGGCAATCAGAGCAATGACCATTTCCAATGACCGTTCGAGACAAATGCCCACAGCCACGCCAGGCCGGACATTCAGTGTTCGGAGATAGCGTGCCAGCTGATTGGCCCTGGAATTGACATCCCGGTAACGTAACGCCTCCTGCCCCATTGACAAGGCAACGGCATCAGGCGTCAATTCGACTTGCCCTTCAAACATCTGAGGAAAACACTCGAACCGCGAGTAGTCTTCTTGCGTTCGATTCCAATCCTGCAATAACTGTGTGCGCTCGAATGCCGTGAGCATTGAGAGGTCAGAAAGCCTGGCGGTGGGATTTGCCAACGCACTATGCAGCAGGACGCCATACTGTCTTAACATCCGTTCGGCTGTCTGACGCGCGAAGAGGTCGGTATTGAACGTCAAGTAAGCTTTGCGGGCAATCTCTGTTTCAATCGTCAGACTTAGGTCAAACTGCGCGGCTCCTCTATCCACCTCAAATGGCACCCAACTCAGACCATGGACGTTGATCTCTCCGATGGGCGCATTCGCTAGATTGAAGAGCACTTGCACCAGCGGGGCAGAGCTATGGTCGCGATTGGAGTGCATCGTCTCCACCAGCTTGTCGAACGGATAATCCTGATTGGCATAGGCTGCTAACGCTGCCTCGCGGACCAGCGTAAGCATCTCTTCGAAGGTCGGATTGTCGGAGAGATCGATACGTACCACCAATGTATTGACAAACGAACCAATGATCGGTTCAACCGCGGATTGAGTCCGGTTCGCAATAGGAGAGCCCACGGCGATATCACTTTGGCCTGAATACCGACTCAAGAGAATCTGGAAACATGCCAACAGGGTCATGAACACCGTTACGTTTCGCTCCGCGCTGAACTGCTTCAGTCGCTCGATCAACGAGGCCGGCAACTCCAGCATACATTGCGAGCCGTTAAACGTTTGTATCACAGGCCGTGGATAATCAGTCGGCAATGAGAGTCTGGAAAGTCCTGCCAGCTTCTTATGCCAATAATCCGATTGTGTACTGAGCCGATCGTCGGTGAGACAGCGCCGCTCCCAAACTGCATAATCGACATACTGAAGGGGTATCGGCTTGGCAGCAGGAGCTTCCCCTCGGCAGAACGCGTTGTAGAAGAATGCAAACTCACTCCCGATCACCCCGAAGGACCACTGGTCTCCAATGATATGGTGCATGGTGAGCACGAGCACATGGTCCTCGGGCTCAATCTCAATCAACAAGAACCTTGCCAAGGGACCCTTCTCAAGATCGAACGGCTGGTTCGCTTCCTGCTCCACAAGCCGAGCCGCCTCTTGCCGTCTCTGTTCGCGCGGCAACTGTAAGAGATCAACTTCAACCCAATGAGGAGGCCGGAATGGGCTGACGATTTGCACCGGCCCCTCACCAGTCATCGTGAAGGTCGTCCTGAACGCCTCATGACGGCTGCAAATGGCGTCGATCGTACAGCGAAGGGCCGATTTGTTGAGTGGCCCCATCTGTCGCGAGGCAAACGGCATGTTGTACGCTGTACCTTCAGGAGCCAGCCGATACATGAGCCACATGCGTTGCTGAGAATAGGAAAGAGGCAGAGGTTGATCTCGAGGCACTCGAACGATCGGCGGAATGACTGAGGCCTTCGGCTCTTCACGGCACAAACGCGTCACTACATCTGCCAAATCCGCAATTGTCGGTCGCTCAAATAGTACCCGTAACGAGACTTCAACATTAAAGGTTTCTCGCATCCGAGAGACAAGCTGTGTAGCCAAAAGGGAGTGGCCTCCTCGCTCAAAGAAATTGTCATGAATGCCGGCCTCTGGTACACCAAGAACAGACTTCCACAGTTCGGCCACCGCCTCCTCCACCTGATTCCGCGGAGCAATTCTGGCTTCCACCAGGCCTGCGGTCTCTTCCGGAACAGGAAGGGCGCTTCGATCGATTTTTCCTGTCGCAGTGAGAGGCATGGTTTCCATCCACAGTATGAGGGACGGCACCATGTATTGTGGTAATCGAGTCGCGATATAACTCCGAACTTGATCGAGCATCGCATGAAGTGCCGGCTGGCCGGTCACATAGCCTACCAATCGTTGTTGCTCCGGCTTATCCTGGCGAAGCAGAACCGCAGCCTGATACACGCCGGGAAAGTTACTCAGCACATATTCGACTTCACCCAATTCGATCCGATACCCACGCAGCTTGACTTGCTGATCCACCCGCCCAAGAAACTCCACATTGCCGTCCTCGCGGTACCGAGCCAGGTCGCCGGTCCGATACAGCCTTGCACCATCCACGTGGGGGTGGGGGAGAAACCGCTCTTGGGTCAACTGCGGCTGGTTCACATACCCGCGAGCCAGACATTCCCCCGCCACATACAACTCCCCCGGTACGCCAATGGGAACCGGCTCCAGATCCGCATCCAGGACATAGAGCTGCGTATTGCTGATCGGTTTTCCGATCGGCACTCGTGCCCCTGCTTCCTCACGTGTCGTTTGGTACACGCTACACCAGACTGTAGCTTCCGTCGGCCCATATTCGTTGTACAGCTTGGCATGAGGCAGTAGCTGGTAGTGCGATCTGACGAGTTCAAGGGGAAGGCTTTCTCCGGCGGTAATGACGATGCGAAGTGAATCCAACTGGCCATTCAACGCATCACCGAGCACGGCATTGTATAAAGAAGGTACCCACACGACATGGGAGATGTGGTGATGTTCGACGAGAACAGCAAGCTTCGTAGGATCTCGATGGATGGCCTCAGAGGGGATGACTAATTGTCCCCCTTGCAATAACGTCCAGAAAATACCCGTTACGGATCCGTCAAAGGCCAGAGAGAAAGTCAGCAAGAACTGGGACACCTGTTCCGGGTAATAACGAAGTCTGGCATGAAGAGAGATCTCCAGATTGCGGTGTGTCACAGCCACACCTTTGGGTCTCCCGGTCGATCCCGAGGTGTACATGATATAGGCAATCTGATCAGGGAGAACGGGGATCGCGAGATTCTCCTCCCTTCCACTCACCGTGGGCTCACAGAGCGTCTCCACATCACATACCTGTCCGCTAAAACTGTGTAAATGCATGCGGAGGTGCCTCTGCGTCACTACAATAGAAACCTGCGCATCATCCAGCATGAACCGAAGGCGGTGATCGGGAAAGGAAGGATCCAAGGGAACATAGCCTCCCCCAGCCTTGAGAATACCCAGAAGACCCACGATACCATCCACCGAGCGCTCGACACAGAGACCCACCGGTAGGTTGGCGCATACCCCTAACTTCTGCAAGGCATGGGCGACTCGATTCGCACGTCGGTTCAACTCCTGATAGCTGATGGAATCATCTCCGCAGCTGACGGCGATTGCGTCGGGAGTCCGCTCAACCTGTGCTTCGATGAGAGCATGAATACCGGCAGAAAGTGGAACTGGAACTGTTGTTTGGTTCCATTCCAGAAGAATTTGTTCACGCTCCTCTGACGTGAGGAACGATAGCTCACTAAGACGGGCCTCAGGTTTCTTGATGAGTTCCCTGAGAAGCGTCTC